>DATDIY010000434.1:0-6130 GCA_036520815.1 Acidimicrobiales bacterium | reverse complement strand
CGTCGATGCTCGAGCGCCCCGGCGCGTCGGTGGTCAACATGACCTCCGTCGGGTATCACCGGTCGACACGCGGCAACCTCGCCCACTGGACGGCCAAGTCAGCCCTGGCTGCCCTCACCCGTCTGATGGCGGCCGACCTCGGTCCCAAGGTCCGGGTCAACGCCATCTCCCCCGGCCCGGTGGAGACGCCGGGGCTGAGCGAGGTCTTCGAGCGGCGCGGCCCGGGGATGCGCGAGACGATCATCGAGAAGGTTCGGCTGAAGCGCATGGGCACCCCCGAGGACATCGCCTACGCCGCTCTCTACCTGGCATCGCCGGCCTCGTCCTGGATCACCGGGACCGTCCTCGACATCGACGGAGGCCCGGTCGACGAGTCCATCCCGGCGACCCCCGACCTCTGAGGCGGCACCGATGACGCCAGCCCGGCAATCTGGGCACCTGTGTTCGATGCCGGAGGTGGGTCATGACAGCTGACTGGTGGACCGAGCGGGCGGGGCTGGACGGCACCGTCGCCGTCGTGACCGGCGGTGCGGGTGGGCTCGGCGAAGCGATCAGTCGCGACCTCGCCGCCAACGGCGTTCGCCTCGCCGTCCTCGACATCGACCCGAAC
Source organism: Acidimicrobiales bacterium (assembly GCA_036520815.1). Taxonomy (GTDB): domain Bacteria; phylum Actinomycetota; class Acidimicrobiia; order Acidimicrobiales; family Acidimicrobilacustridaceae; genus CAMFLJ01. The sequence continues at coordinate 5,520 of DATDIY010000434.1, read as the reverse complement.
GGGGTGGAGCGTCTCGCCGCCGACCTCGGCGACCGAGCCATCGTGCGCCATGGCGACGTTCGCGACCCCGAGCAGCTCGACGCGCTCTTCGGCGCCGTCGACGACGAGTGGGGCCGCGTGGACACCCTCGTCAACGTCCCCGGCGGCACCTTCCAGGCCCCCTTCGTCGACACGAGCCCGAAGGGTTGGCACGCCCTCCTCAGCATGAACCTGCTGCACGTCTACGCCGCCTGCGCTCTGGCGATTCCCCGGATGCAGGCCGGGGGCCGAGGCGGCAGCATCGTCAACCTCACGACGATCGAGTGCCACCGCGCCGCGCCTGGCTTCGCCGTGTACTCGTCGGCCAAGGCCGCCGTCGAGCAGTTCGGACGAACTCTGGCGGTCGAGCTGGGACCGGACGACATCCGGGTCAACAACGTGGCGCCGGACTACACGCCGACTCCCAACATGGACGCCATGCGCGGCGATGCCGACCCGACGATCGTCGCCGAAGGCAAGCGGATCTCGATCCCCATGGGACGCGGCGGGCTCACCAACGAGGTCGCTTCGTGCGTCGTGTTCCTGGCCTCCGCGCTGTCCACCTACGTCACCGGCACGACCATCCACGCCGATGGCGGCACCTTCGCCTCGTCGGGGTGGTTCAACTGGCCCGACGGTGGCTGGTCCAACTCCGTGCCCGACCGAGTCCAGCGATTCCTGGGCCCGACCGAGACCTGACCTGCTCAGCCGGCTCCCGTGACCAGCATCACGACTCGGCGGCCATCCGCTCCGGGTCGAGCAGCACGATGCCGCCGTCGACGAGGACGTCGCAGCCGGTCATGTAGGAGGCGAGGTCCGAGGTCAGGAACGACACCACGTTGGCGACCTCCTCAGCCCGACCCCGACGGCCGATCGGACTGCTCGCGGCGATGTCCTTCATGATCGGGTTCCGGTCCTCCTCGTTGAGGCTCATCGGCGTGGCCACGAGCGAGGGGGACACCGACAGGATCCTGGCCCCGGCGGCGCCCCACGCGAACGCCCTGCTCTGTACCAGCCGCATCACGCCGCGCTTCGAGACCGAGTAGGCGACATGAGGAGAGGCCGCCTGCGGTGCGACGCGCTCGACCCGCTCGAAGAGGTCCGGAGCCAGGGGATCCGCTAGCACGGCCATGAGGTCGGGCTCCTCGGCCGTGCGGTAGCCCGACGCGGAGGCGAAGCAGATCCCGACGGACCCCGCGCCGAGCTTCGCCTCGGCCGCGCCCAGCACCCGCGCGGTGCCCGCCAGGTTGACGTCGAGGATGGTGCGAGCGGGCGCCTGCGCCCCGGAGAGGCCCGCCGTCACGACGACGGCACCAAGGCGGCCGACCGAGTCGAACAGCTCATCGACCTGGACCTGATCGGTGACATCGCAACCGACGGGGTGGGCGTCGGCTCCGAGGCTGACGGCCAGCTCCTCGACGTCGGCCTGAGTGCGATCGGCGACGATCAGCGGTCCTCGGCCGATGAGCTGCCGGGCGACGGCCGCGCCGATGCCGGATCCCGCGCCGATCACCACGTTCACCACCGAAGCGCTGGGCTCAACCACTCTTCGACCCGACCGAGGTTCTGACCGTCACGTCGATCCCTCTCGTTCGGCGAGAACCTCGGTGAACAGCAGCATCGCTCCGACCGCGGTAGGGAACCCGGCGTAGGCGCCGAGGTGCACGATGGCCTCGCTCATCTCCTCGGGGCTGATGCCCAACCGGAGGGCGACGCCGAAGTGGCCCCGCAGCTCGGCGTTGCGACCGAGCACGATCAGCACCGAGGACGTGACCAGCTCCCGCTGAGCCAAGGTGAGGTTGGGTCGGCTCCAGAGATCGCCGAACGCCGTCTCTGTCAGCCAGCCCAGCCACTCCGGACCACCGGCCAGGAACGGCGGCCTCTCGTCAGGCGCGGTGTCGACGGGGTACGGCTCGAGGCGCTCGAAGATCGCGTCGACGTGCTCGGGCGACATCAGAGCTTGGATGGGTCGGGCCCGCTCCAGCCGTTCGTCGCCTTCGACACCGGCGGGAGGATCCGCCGAATCGGTGCCGAGGTCCGGCTCCGAGTCGAAGACCTCCGCGAGCGCACGCAGCCCCTCGACCCCCCGACCCACCCCTGCGTATCCGGCGACCTGGAGCATGGCCTCACACAGCTCGAGGCGGGAGAGCCCGTGGTGCAGTGCCAGTCGGATGTGGCCGTCGAGCTCGCTCCGGGACTCCATCACCGTGAGGGCGGCGACCGTCACCAGCGAACGATCGCCGGGAGCCAGGGTCTTCCGGCCCCACAGGTCCTCGATGGTCCGGCGGAGGTAGCGGTCCCAGTCGTCCCTGATCTCCTCGGGCACGTGGCCGACGCTCGTGCGCACCAACTCGCCGAGCTCGTCGCTGCGCACCGCTGGATCCTGCCCCATCGCCGGGCCCTACCGAGCGGCCCGGGTTCGCTGTTCCGGACGGTGCGTGCTCGCCGTGATCGTCGGCGGGGGCGCGAACACCTTGCGCAGCGTGCGCACCGGCCCCTCGACCGTGACGTTGGGACGGGCGTGCTGGAGGGCGATGTTGTCCCACAGGACGAGGTCGCCCTCGCTCCACGCGATCTCGAGGGTGTTCTGAGGGCTGTAGAGGTGCGTGAACACCTCGTCGAGGAGGGCCTCCCCCTCGTCGGGAGGCAGCTCCACGATCCGCTTCGTCATCATCTGGCTGGCGTAGAGCATCGTCCGGCCCGTTCGGAGGTGGTGGTGGCCGATCGGCGTGATGGTCGACTCCTCCTCGGCGAAGGTCGACACCAGCACGTCGTCGTCGGTGCCCCCACGCTCGTAGGTGGCGTCATGGCCGTGCTCGACGTGGAGCCCGTCGATGCGGGCTCTCAGGTCGGCGGGCAAGGTCTCCCACGCGCTGGTGGTGCTGGCGAACGCGGTCGGCGCGATGGGAGGCACCAACTCGATCGCATAGAGCGAGAGGAGCTGGAACGGCTCCTCCTGCCACATGCCGTCGCTGTGGAAGAGGAGTCGTCCGAACGGGGCGCCTCCGCCCTCCTCCTTGTTGGAGACGAAGTACGGCCTCCGCAGCTGCTCCGGGATCTCCTTAGGCACGTCCTGGCCGATGAGGAGCAGCGACAGCCGCCGCTGGGCGTCGAGCTCGATGTCGGGTTGGCGGAACAGGAGCAGGCCCCGGTCGTCGAACAGGTCCTGCAGGAAACGGGTGGTCTCGTCGTCGGTCTCGGCGTTGACGTCGAGGCCCCGGACCTCGCTCCCGAACGTCGGGTGCAGGTCGACCACCTCGATCCCGTGAGGTGCTGGTGGTGGTGTCATCGGAACCCCCTGTTCGGTTCAGGCGTCGCGGAAGATCGTCATGAGCTTGGCGTCGGTCATGTCCATGATCCGGTCGAGATTCGCCAGGATCTCCTCAGGGCTGACCCCGTCGGTTCCTTCGATGCCGGTCGTCTCGACCGTGGCGAGGCGCATCACCTTCGAATCGCCACAGACGAACGTCTCCCCTGTCAGCTCGCACGTCTCGTGAGCGAAGGCGAGGACGGCAGCCGTCGGGTACTCCGGCTTCATGCTCTCGAACCACTCGGCCTTGAAGGACTCCACCGGCTGGTCGTAGTGGCGCGCCAGCACCTCAGGGGCCGAGAGGCGGGTGTTGCCCCGCGGGCAGATCGCGTTGAGGCGGACGCCGATGCGGTGCCCGTCGAGGGCGAGGGCGCGAGTGAAGGCGAACACCCCGCCCTTGGCCCCGCAGTAGCTCGCCGCCTTGGGCACGCCCCCGAGGATCGCCTCCGACGCCGTGTTCACGACGTTGCCGCCCGATGCCTCGAGGTGGGGCCACGCCGCTCGGGTCATCCACACGGTGCTGTAGTACTGGTTGTCGGTCATGCGTCGGATGCGCTCTGCGCTCTGCTCCGCGAACCAGTCTGGATCGGAGATCCCGGCGTTGTTCACCAGCACGTCGAGCTTCCCGTACGTGCCGACCGCGGTCTGCACGACCCGCTGAGCTTCGGTCTCGACCGCGCAGTTGGCGAAGACCGCGGTGGCCTCTCCCCCGGCCTCGCGGATCTCCGCCACCACCGACTCGACCGGCTCCTCGGACCATCCCGTGCCGTCGAGGGCCATGCCGTACTCGGCCACGGTCACGCTCGCCCCCCGCCGGGCGAACTCCAGGGCGTGGTGCCGACCGAATCCCCGGCCACCCCCCGTCACGATCACGGACTTGCCGTCGAAGCGCAGCTCGACCATTACTCGAATCGTCCTTCCTCGTGCCGAAAATCGGATCGGTCGCGATGGGTGGTCCACCACATCCGATCACCACAGTGGACACTATGCGACTCGCCTCCCAGATGGGAGTTGACTGCTGTTTTCTACCCGGATGCCTCACGAGCGACCCGACCGCCCGGTCATCACGAGCCGATGGTGCGGGCAAGGCTCACACGCTGCGCCCTACGGGCTCCTCCTAGGATGAGCCCGTGATGACCGGGCAGGTGGGGTTCGAGAACGAGGTGAGTGCTCCCGGTGGCCTCCGCGATCGCAAGAAGCTCAAGACCCGCCTCGCCATCGAGGACGCCGCGCTCGAGCTCTTCTCCGAGAAGGGTTTCGAGGCCACGACCGTCGACGACATCGCCGAACGGGCGGAGGTCTCGACCACGACCTTCTTCCGCTACTTCCCCAACAAGGCCGACGTCATCCTCACGGAGCAGATCGAACGCCTCCCGTCGCTGCGCCAGTCGATCATCGACCAGCCGGGGTCCGACTCAGAGATCGAGGCCCTGAGGAACGCCATCCAACAGGAGTGGGTCGGGCACATCGATCCGGTGCGCACCGCTCGCACCACCAAGGCCATCTCCTCCTCTCGGTTGCTCCGCGGCCTCGGCCACGAGATCGGGCACACCTGGCAGATCGCGGTGAGCGAGGCCCTCGCCAGGCGTCGAGGGCTCCGCAAGGTCGATGCCCGGGCCTGGCTCGCAGCGACGATGGCCTTGTCGGTCTTCGGCGACTCGGTGAAGAGCTGGGCCGACAGCGGCTGCCGTGGCGACCTGGGCAAGGCCGTCGATCGAGGCTTCGACACCCTGCAGTCGCTCTGCGACGACTGGGCATCCTCGCCCGACCGGTAGACACGCCGCCGACTGAGGTGGTCCGATCCGGTCCGGGCCACTGTGCGACCCGCTATCAGTTGGGGGCATACTGTCACTTGTGCCCCTGCCCGCGCGGCGGGCACGAGGGCGTGCGTACCTGGGGGAGGTTCGATGGCCGAGTTCGTCGTGCAGAGGCTGGATGCGCCCTACGGCGCCGAGGTCCGCGATGTCGATCCCGGCGCCGGGTTCGACGAGCGCTCCGCCGCATCGATCCGGCAGCTGCTCTACGAGCACGGCCTCCTGCTCTTCCCCGACGTCGAGTTCTCGATGGCCGAGCAACAGGCCACCGTCGAGACACTGGTGAGCGGTTCCCCGTCGGCCCCTCGGGTGGGCGAGGGTTCGTCGCCTGCGGGTGACTACGTCTCGAACAGGGAACCGGGGGCCACGAGCGCGACC
>DATDIY010000433.1:0-14539 GCA_036520815.1 Acidimicrobiales bacterium | reverse complement strand
TGGGTCGCCGCCTTGCCGAGGATCACCGCACCGGCCTGGCGCAGCCGTCCGACGGCCTCGGCGTCGTGGGTGGGCAGGTCGGCGTAGGTCAGGGAGCCGGCCCGGGTGGTGAGCCCGGCGACGTCGATGACGTCCTTCACGGTGACGGGGATGCCGTGGAGCCGGCCCCGGCTCCGTCCGGCGCGCCGTTCGGCGTCGCGGGCGTCGGCCTCGGCCAGCGCAGCCTCCCGGTCGTGGTCGGCCATGCCCACCAGCTGGCTGTCGAGGTCGTCGACCACCGCGAAGGCCCGTTCGACGAGCTCGTGGCTGGTGACCCGTCCGGCGGCGATGGCGGCGGCGGCATCCTGCAGCGGACCCGGACCCGGCGCCGCGCCGTTCGCGTCCGCCGGGGCGGCCCAGCGGGGGACGACGAGGTCGAACGCCGGGTGCTGGCGGTGGTGGGAGAGGGGGACGGATCGCACCACCTCGAGGGCGTCGTCGAACGCCGAGGCGGCGATGCTCCCCTGGGGTCGGGTCATGCGCCGAGCGCCTCGAGCAGTGCCGAGGAGCTGGCGATGGCACCGAAGACGCCGCCCTGCATCGTGACCATCTTGAGGGCGGCCTCGTAGTTGCCGACGTCGGTGGCGCCGGTGCAGTCCGTGAGGAGCAGGCACTCGTAGCCCCGGTCGTTGGCGTCGCGCATCGTCGTGTGGACGCAGACGTCGGTGGTGATGCCGGTGAACACGAGATGGGTGATCCCGGCGGTGCGCAGCAGCAGGTCGAGGTCGGTGGCGTAGAACGAGCCCTTTCCGGGCTTGTCGATCAGGTGCTCCCCCTCGATCGGGGCGACCTCGGGCACGATCTCCCAACCGGGTTCGCCGCGCACGAGGATGCGGCCGCACGGACCGGAGTCACCGATCCCGGCGCCTATCCGCTTCGAGCGCCACAGCTTGTTCGGAGGGCAGTCGGCGAGGTCGGGACGGTGGCCCTCTCTCGTGTGCACGATCATCCAGCCCTGGGCCCGCGCCGCGGCCAGCACCTTCATGGTGGGCTCGAGCCCGGACCGCGTCAGGTTGAGGTCGTAGCCCATGGAGTCGACGTAGCCACCGGGCCCGCAGAAGTCGATCTGCCAGTCGATGTTGATCAGGGCGGTTCGACCGGGGTCGATCGTCCCGTCGTAGGGCCAGGCGTACGGTTCGGCATCGACGGTGCCGCTCATCGGTTCTCCTCGTTCGGGTCAGGTATCGGGGGGTCGTGGGGAGCGTGGCGACGCCGGTTCACGTCGCCGCCGAGGTCGGTGCGGTGCTCGGTGCGGCCATGGGTGGCGTGCGGGACCGGTCCCGGGTGCGGTCGGAGAGGGCCCGGCTCACCGCGGTCGACGTGCCGAGCGCACCGAAGATGCCGCCCGACATCGTGACGCTCGAGTGGGCGTGCGCTCCGACGGCGGGATCCACGAACGCGCAGGCATCGGTCACGACGAGGCTCTCGTAGCCGCGGTCGTTGGCGCTGCGCAGCGTGGTGTCCACGGTGAGCTCGGCGCAGAACCCCCCGAAGAGCAGGTGGTCGCGTCCGAGCCCGCCGAGCAGCGCATCGAGCTCCGAGCCGTGGAAGCCGTTCAGCCCCGTCGTGTCGACGACGTGATCGGGGGATAGTCCGCCGAGGCAGAGCTGCCAGCCCTCGGTGCGGGTGGTGGGAAGACGGGGACGGTGGCCGACGTCGGCGAGCGCCGGCGAGCGACCGTGGCGGAGCGCCACCACGATGCCTCCGGAGGAGCGGACCGCGCCGGCCAGGGCGGTGAGGTTCGCCAGCACGGCGGTCGTGTCGACCGAGCGGGCCAGCCAGTGGGCCTGGGCGCCGGCAACCACCAGGGCGTAGCGCCGCCCGTCGAGGTCGCCGTCGTAGGGCCAGGGATAGGGCTGGGTGTCGGGAACGTGGTCCATTGGGAGTCCAGGGTCTCGGGGTGGGTGCTGCCCTCTGCCGGTCCGGCCCGGTGCGGTGGGAGGAGCCGGACCGGACCAGCAGAGGGAGTCGGAGGGGGCGACGGAGGACGCCCCCTGCGTTCAGCTCTTGGGGATGTCCCCGATGACCCCCTTCACGAAGACCACGTTGAGCTCCTCGATCTCGGCGTAGTCGGGCACCGTGCCCTCGGGCACGAGGACCGTCCCGTCCTGGGCGTAGACCGGGCCCTCGAAGGGCGAGCCGGTGGTGGAGATCGTCTCCTTGGCCTTGGCGATGAGGTCCTGGGTCGCCTGGTCCACCGAGGGGCCGTACTTCGACTGCACGAACGGGTTGGCGCCGTCCTTGTAGCCCACCCGGAAGTTGGCGTTGTACTCGCTCCCCGTGAAGTCACCGGCGACGGAGACCTTCACGATGTCGACGTACATGTCCTCCCAGGCCCACTCCGAGCCGGTCACCCATCCCTTGGGGGCGAGCTCGGAGGCGTCGGCGTGGTACCCGACCACGTCGATCCCGGCGGCCTCGGCGGCCTTGGTGATGGTGCCGGTGCAGTCCTGGTGCTGGGTGAGCACGTCGACGCCCTGACCGATCAGGCTCTCCGCCGCCTCGGCCTGCTTGGCCGGGTCGCACCAGTTGGAGGTGCTGACCGTGATCACCTCGACGTCGGGGTTGACCGACTGGGCGCCGAGGGTGAAGGCGTTGATGTTGGAGATGGTCTGGGGGATCGGGAAGGCGTAGACGTAGCCGAGCTTGTTCGACGTCGTGGACTTCCCGGCCGCGATTCCGGCCAGGTAGACGGGCTCGTACACCGTGCCGAAGTAGGTGCCGACGTTGGCCGGGACCGTGCCCTTGATGAAGTTGCCCTGCTGCACCACCACCACGTCGGGGTGGGCTTCAGCGACCTTCATGGCCGGGTCGAGGTGGCCGTAGCTGGTGGCGAAGATGATCTTGGCGCCGTCATCGATCATCGACTGCATGATCCGGGTGGCGTTGTCGTCCTCGGGGACGTTCTCGGCGGTGAGGACCTCCATGTCGGGGTAGGCGTCGGCCACGGCCTGGGAGCCCTCGTAGGCCGCCTGGTTGTAGCCGTAGTCGTCCTTGGGTCCGACGAAGATGAAGCCCACCTTCTCGGAGTCCTTCCCCGGGGCGACGTCGGACGACGAGCCTCCCGAGGAGGACGCGTCGGACCCGGTGGTGTTGCTGCCGCACGCCGCGGCCACCAGGGCCAGCAGCGCGAGCAGGGCGGCTGCGATCCATCGTCTGCGCATGAACTTCCTTTCGAAGGCACCGTGGGGGTGTTGGTTGACGGTGTTGGGGTGGTGGTGAAGTCGTGATGTGCGCCGGGTGGCGCGTCCGGTGAGTGCTCGTGCGACGCCCGCCGACGTCGCCCTCGCCCGCCCCGGTCAGCGGACGGAGGCCTCGAACACCTTCTGCAGCTCTTCGGGGGCGTCGGCTGCCCGGCGCTTGCCGAGCACCACCAGCACCACGATGGTGAGCAGGTAGGGGATCACGTCGAGGGCGAACTGGTTGATGCTGAACCCCTCGGCCTGCAGCACGGGCGACAGGGCGAGAGCGGCACCGAAGAGGTAGGCGCCGGCGGCCACCTTGAAGGGCTGGCGGGCGGCGAAGATGACCACGGCCACGGCGATGAAGCCCCGGCCCTGGATCATGTTCTCGAACCAGGCGTTGGCGTAGGCGATCGACAGCTGGGCCCCGCCGATGCCGGCGAGGAAGCCGCCGGCGATCACCGCTGCGTAGCGGATCAAGGTGAGGTTGTGGCCGTAGGTGGTGAGCACCTCGGACCGTTCCCCGGCCGTACGCAACAGCACGCCCCAACGGCTCCGGAAGATGAACCACCACAGGGCGGGCACCAGCGCGTAGCTGATGTAGGTGAGCGGGTCCTGGTCGAAGAAGATCTCGCCGAGCCAGGGGATGCTCGACAGTCCGGGGATGGCGACCGACTCGAAGGAGTTGATGCTCTCCTTCACGTAGGAGGCCCCGAACAGCGAGGTGATGCCGAGGCCGAGGAACAGCACGATGAGGCCGGTCGCCAGCTGGTTCGACTTGCGGTTGATCACGAAGTAGGCGTGCACGGCGGCGAGCATCCCGCCGGCCACCGCGCCACCGAGAGCGCCGACCCACGGGCTGCCGGTCTCGGCGGTGACCGCGTAGGCGGCCAGCGCTCCGCAGAGCATCGATCCCTCGATGCCGAGGTTGACCACCCCGCCGCGTTCGCTGACGGTCTCGCCGAGTCCGGCATAGAGGATCGAGGTGCCGCCACGCACGGCACCCGTGAGGACGTCGAGCAGGATCATGCCGACACCGCCTTCCGCTTGCGGAGACCGAACATCGCCAACAGGACGAGGGCGATGAGGATGTTCACCGAGGCGGCCGGGAGGCCGGCGTCGATCTGGAGCGAGTCACCGCCGATGGCGATGGCCGAGAGCAGCAGGGCCGAGCCCGCCACGGCGAGCGGTTTGTGGCCCGCCAGCCAGCTGGCGAGGAAGCCGAGGTACCCGTAGGTGGCGCAGAACCCGGGGCGGAGCTTGAACTCGGTCCCGGCGTACTGGGCGAACCCTCCGAGGCCGGCGAGGGCGCCGCCGACGAGCATGGCCGAGAGCAGCAGGGCACCGACCCGCATTCCGGCTCGTCGCGCCGCCTCGGGGTTCCCGCCGGTGACCCGGAGCCGGAAGCCCCAGGAGGTCTTCCGGAAGACGAAGAACAGCACGACGGCGGCGCCGACGGCGATGAAGATGCCGGTGTGCACCCGGCTCGTGCCGATGACCGGGAGGCGGGCCGCCACCCCGAGGATCGGTGTCGTGGGCTGGCCGGAGCCGTTCGGGTCCTTCCAGGTGTCGTAGATGAGGAAGCCGAGGAGGTCGATCGCCACGTAGTTGAGCAACAAGGTGGTGACGGCTTCGTTGATGTCGACCCACATGCGAAGCAGGGCGGCGATGGCAGCCCACGCGGCCCCCGCTGCCGCGGCGGCGAGGATCATGAGCACGATGACCATCCCGCCGCTCAACCCCGGGGTGTGGAGAGCGACGCCGGCTGCGGCCACGCCGCCGACGATGAGCTGGCCCTCGCCGCCGACGTTGATCAACCCCGCCCGGGCCGGGATGGCGACCGCCAGGCCGGCGAGCATGATCGGGGTCGCCCGGATCAGGATCTCCCCGATGTCCTTCGGGGAGCCGAACGTGGCGCTGATCATGTCGCTGTAGGCGGTGATCGGGTTGACGCCCTTGATGAGCATGAAGCCCGAGAAGATGACCGCGGCGACGGCCAGGGCGAGGCCGAACCGGGCGACGGCTGAGCCGCTCGCGAAGAACCAGCCGGGGCTGGTCGGCTCGTCGGCCGGCGGCGGGGGCACCGGTGGGTCGTCGAGGCCCGGGATCGACGGGGTGATGGCGTCCGCCGGCGCGGTGGTGGGGACCGTCATGCCGCTCCTCGCTCTCGGTCGTCGTCGGTGTGGCCGGCCAGCATCAGCTGACCGACCTCGTAGCGGTCCGCCGTTCGGGGATCGACGATCCCGACGACGGCACCGTGGTGCACAACTGCGATCCGGTCGGACAGGTCGAACAGCTCGTCGAGGTCCTCGCTGATCAGCAGCACTCCGGCCCCGGCCGCTCGCTGCTCGAGGAGCAGCTCCTGGGTGCGGCGGGTGGAGGCGATGTCGAGGCCTCGGCTGGGGTAGGCAGCGACCACGAGCCGAGCCGGGGAGCCGAGTGCCCTCACGAGCATGACCCGCTGGATGTTGCCGCCCGAGAGGGTGGAGACGACCCGGTCCTTCGCCGCCACTCGCAGCCCGGTGTGGGCGTCGAGCTCGGCGAGGTGGTCGGACGCCTTCTTCCAGTCGATGCCCAGGCCCTTGCGGAACGAGCCGAGGTCATCGAGGGCGACGTGCTCGAGCACCGTGAGGCCTGGCACGACGGCGTCGGCGATCGGGTCCTCCGGCACGGCGGCGGCGCCGCCGTCATGGGCCTTGCGGACGTTGAGGGTGTTGGACTGGAGCCCGGCGATGGTGACGGTGCCGTGGTCGGGTGCCCGCAGCGCCAGTGCGACCTCGTAGAGCTCCTTCTGCCCGTTCCCCGAGACGCCGGCGATGCCGACGAGCTCACCCTCCCGTACGTCGAGGTCGACCCCGTCGAGCAGCGGCCGCTCACCCCGCTTGAGCAGGGTCACGTTCCGCAGTGCGAGCGCGTAGGGAGCGGATGTCGGCACCGCCTCGCGGTCGCTGGGGAGGGCAGGCACGCTGCGTCCGACCATGGCCTCGACGAGCTCGGGATCGGTGAGCTCCGACGGTGGCACCCCGCCGAGGATCAGCTTGCCGCCGCGAAGGATCGTGCACTTGTCGGCCACGGCCCGGGCCTCACGCAGCTTGTGGGTGATGATGACCACCGACATGCCCTCGGAACGCAGCTGATCGAGGCCCTCGAAGAGCTGGTCGACCTCCTGTGGGGCGAGCACGCTCGTGGGCTCGTCGAGGATCACCAGTCGCGCACCGGTGAGCAGCACCTTGAGGATCTCCACGCGCTGGCGCTCGCCGATGGAGAGGTCCCGGACGGTGGCGTGGGGATCGGCCTGCAGCCCGAAGTTCTTCGAGGCCTCGACGATGCGCTCGGCGAGCTCCTTGCGCTTGAGGCGCAGGCCTTTCAGCGGCAGCGCGAGGGAGATGTTGTCGACGACGCTGAGGGCCGGCACGAGCCGCAGGTCCTGGAACACCATGCCGATGCCGAGGTCTCGGGCGTCGCCGGGGGAGCGGATCTCGACCTGTTCGCCGTCGACGAAGATCTCGCCCTCGTCCGCGGGGTGCACGCCGTAGACGACCTTCATGAGGGTGCTCTTGCCGGCGCCGTTCTCGCCCAGCACGGCATGGATCTCGCCGGTGCCGATGGTGACGTCGACCTTGTCGTTGGCGACCAGGTCGCCGAATCGGCGGGTGAGCCCCTTGCCGACCAGTAGCGGTGGTCGCGTTCCGTCGGGCGGATCGCCACCTGCTGCCTGGGTGACCGTCGCTGCCATGCTCTCCATGCCTCGCTCCCGTCTCGGTGTCGTGTCCGCTGCCTGCTCGATCCGCCTTGGGCTCCGGGTCGGCCCGGGCCGTGGTGCTACGGGTTGGATTCCGGCCTCACGCCGGCCATGCGGGCGATCGCCTTGGTCACCCGCTCCTCCACGACCGCCACAGAGCTGTCGATGTGGGTGACCAGCTGCCCCTCGGCCTCCACCACGTCGCCGGCCAGCACGGCGTCGATCAGACCGACGTGCTCCCGGATGGTGCGCTCGACGCGGTCGGGGACGAGGAAGTCCTGCATGCGCACGATCCGGATGCGCTCGTTGATCTGGCGCAGGACGTCGACGAGCATCGGGTTCCTCGCCGACTCCGCCAGGGTCAGGTGGAACTGCTCGTCGAGCAGCACGAACCCGGGCTCGGCCTCCGGCTCCTCGGCGGTGAGGGCGACCCAGTCGGCCCTGAGGCTCTCCAACATCTCGCGGTCGTGCTCCTCGCCGAGGCGCGAGGGGCGGCGCAGCGCCTGCAGCTCGAGACCCACGCGCACCTCGTAGAGCTGGCGGATCCCGGTCACGTCGGGCACCACCGGCAAGAAGCCGCCGTCGGGGGCCCGGGCGACCAGTCCCTCCACCTCGAGTCGGGAGAGGGCCTCGCGAACCGGCGTCCGCGACACGCCGACGAGGGCGGCCAGGCGCTCCTCGCCGAGGCGCACGTTCAGGGGGAACTCACCGAGCAGGAGGCGGTGCTTCAGGTCCCCGTAGGCCAGCTGGGCTCGGCTGGGGGTCGCTCCGCTCGATGCATCCCGCTCTGGATGCGGTTCTGTATACACGCAGGTCAACGTAGAGATCGGGGATTTCCCGCCCGTGTCTCCAAGGTTGCCGATGCGACACGGCTCGCTGACCGTTAGCTGACTTCTCTTCCCCTCACGGGGGGCGGGAAGGTCAGTCGATCATCGAGACGTGGGCGTGGGCCACACGCCAGCCGACGGCGGTGCGCTGCCAGACCTGGGACTGGCGGCCCCGACCGGGCCGGTCGCCGTTGGCGAACTCCAGGGCCACGAGCACGACGTCGGGTCCGAGGGCGGTCACCGTCGTGCGCACGTGGCGACGGTCGACGGGAACCGGCTCGGCCGTGCGGCGCCAGGCGGAGATCTGGTCGGGCCCGTGCTGGCAGTCGGCGATCCCGAACCTCACGACCGACGGATCGTCAGTGAACCACCCGTCCATGGTCTCGACGTCGTTGGCCAGCAGGGCCCGCTCGTAGGCCTCGAAGCAGGCACGGACCTCGTCCTCGGCCCGGCGCGCGGCGGCAGCGGCCGGTTCGGGAGCGGCGTCGTTCACCGGGTCAGCCCGGGGGGAGGAGGCCGAGGTTGCGCCGGGCCCGGTCGAGCACCGGCGTGGCGACGGCGCTGGCCTTCTCCGCGCCCTTGGCGAGGATGGCCGCAGTGCCGGCCGGGTCGGCGGCGAGCTCGGCGAAGCGCTGCTGCACCGGCCGCAGCGTCTCGACCACCGCCTCGGCGGTCGCCGTCTTGAGATCGCCGTAGCGGGTGTAGCCGCCGGCCAGCTCGGCCGGATCCTGCCCGGTGCAGGCCCCGAGGATCGCGAGCAGGTTCGAGACCCCGGGCTTGGCGGCCGGGTCGTAGCGGACCTCGGTCTCGGTGTCGGTGACGGCCCGCTTGATCTTCTTGGCCACCCCGTCGAGATCCTCGAGCACGAGGATCGTGCCCTGAGGGGAGTCGTCGGACTTCGACATCTTCCTGGTCGGGTGCTGCAGGTCCATCACCCGGGCCCCCACCTTCGGGATCACCGCCGCGGGCACTACGAAGGTGTCCCCGTAGCGGTGGTTGAAGCGCAGGGCGAGATCACGGGTGAGCTCGACGTGCTGGCGTTGGTCGTCGCCGACGGGTACCCGGTCGGTGTCGTAGAGGAGGATGTCGGCCGCCATCAGGGCGGGATAGGTGAAGAGCCCGGCGGAGACGAACTCCGCGCCCTCGCTCTTGTCCTTGAACTGGGTCATCCGCCGCAGCTCACCGACCGACGCGGTGCACTCGAGGATCCAGGAGAGCTCGGTGTGCTCGGGCACGTGGCTCTGCACGAACAGCGTCGAGCGGTCGGGGTCGATGCCGACGGCGATCAGCAGCTGAGCCAGCTCGAGGGTGCGGGTGCGCAGCTCGGCAGGGTCCTGCGGCACCGTGAGGGCGTGCAGGTCGACGACGCAGAAGATGGTGTCGGCCTCGCCCTGGTCGGTCGCCCAGTGGCGCAGGGCACCCAGGAGGTTGCCGAGCTGCACGGGACCGGTGGGCTTGATGCCCGAGAACACGCGGGTCATGGGCGGCGATCGTAGAGGTCGGCCCATCGCCTCCTGGAAACCACTTCCGGGAACGCGCACACGCTCACTGCGCGACGGTCACCTCGCAGGTGGCGAAGAGGCCGTTGATCAGATCGTTGCGGGCCATGGCCAGATCGCTGACGATCGGACCGCCGATGGTGAGCAGACCCACGACGAGGGTGCGGCGTGGGCCGTCCTCGAGGGCGAGGACGGCGTCGTGGAGGCAGTTCGCCTGTTCGATCACCCGGGCCGGGTCGGTCGGTGGGAGCGACACACCGATCGAGGCCGCCCACGCGGTCGCGAACTCGTCGGGCGTCACGCAGTCGTCGACGACCTCGCCGAGGGCATCCTGCTCGGCACCACTGGGCTCGTCGGTCGTGGTGAGGGCGGCCCGGGCCGCGGATCGTTGGGAGAAGCCGTCGACCAGGCACGACCGCGTCGACTCGGGTAGCCGGAAGGCCTGCACCACCACCCCGGCGGCGTCCTCCGGGGACGGAGTGGACGACGAGGGCGACGACGAGCCGGAGCAGCCGGTGGCCAGAGCCACGGCCACGACGGCAGCGACACCTCCGAGCACGGCGCGGCACGCGGACGACGTCGGGCGGCGGTGCCGGTGGGCCATGGCCCGATGGTAGGACCGAGGTGCGCGGGGTCGGGGCCAGCTCCCTCTATCGTTTCCGCGATGCCGTACGAGGTGCAGACGCCGGTCTACGAGGGTCCCTTCGACCTGTTGCTGCACCTGATCCTCCGGGAGCAGGTCGATCTCTACGAGATCTCGCTGTCGCGGATCGTCGACGCCTACCTGATCGAGATCGAGCGGATGGACACCCTCGACCTCGAGATCACCACCGAGTTCCTGCTCATCGCTGCCACTCTGGTCGAGCTGAAGTGCAAGCGCCTCCTGCCGGAGGACGCCGACGTCGACCTCGACGACGAGTTCGCCCTCTGGGAGGAGCGCGATCTGCTGATCGCCCGGCTCCTCGACTGCAAGACGTTCAAGGACGCCGCTCAGGTCCTCGGTGAGCTGGCCGGCGTCGCTTCCCTGTCGCACCCCCGGACGGCGGGCCTGGAGGACCAGTTCCTCGAGCTCGCCCCCGACTTGCTCGCGGGGATCGACGTCGACGACCTCCGCTCCGCCTACCTGCGGGCCATGACGCCCCGCCCCAAGGCGGTGGTGAGCATCGAGCACATCCACTCGGTCCGTGTCAGCGTCACCGAGGCGGTCGAGGAGCTCGTCGACGAGCTGCCGCGACTCGGCCGGGTGAGCTTCCGGCGCCTCACCGAGGACTTCGTCGAGCGACTCGAGGTCGTGATCCGCTTCCTCGCCGTGCTCGAGCTCTTCAAGCAGGGGTTCGTCGATCTCGACCAGCCCCGGGCCTTCGGCGACATCGAGATCGTGTGGGTCGGCTCGCCGGCGCTGCACGTCGCCGACCTGGCCGGTATCGACTCCTACGACGGCTGAGGACATCGCCATGAACCCCGAGATCCCCCGCGCCCTCGAGGCGATCCTGCTGGTGGCCGACTCGCCGGTCGGCACCGAGCTGCTGGCCGAGATCGTCGAGGTGACCGAGGCCGAGGTCGAGGCACTGCTCGCCGACCTGGCCGAGAGCTACGCCACCCAGCAGCGCGGGTTCCAGCTGGTTCGCGTCGCCGGCGGCTGGCGCTACCAGACCCACCCCGACCTGGCGCCCTACGTCGAGCGTTTCGTCCTCGACGGGCAGGCGGCGAAGCTTTCGGCCGCGGCGCTCGAGACCCTCGCCATCGTGGCCTACAAGCAGCCCATCAGCCGGGCCCAGATCGCCGCCATCCGCGGCGTGAGCGTCGACGGGGTCGTCCGCACGCTCGAGCAACGTGGCTACATCGGCGAGGTCGCCCGCGATCCCGGGCCCGGTCAGGCCGTGTTGTTCGGCACGACGCCCAGCTTCCTCGAGCGGATGGGGCTCGACTCGCTCGCCCAGCTGCCGTCGATCGCCGACTTCGTGCCCGGTGCCGACGTGGTCGAGGCCCTCGAGCACGGCCTCCGGGTGGAGATCAGCGAGATCCCGGTGGGGATCGACGACAACGAGTCGGTGGAGGTCGTCACGGTCGAGCCGGCCCCGAGCGTCGCGGAGCCCGACGAGCGACCCTCGTACGACGAGCTGCTCGACGACGGGCCCGACACGGGCTTCACCGGGTGACGGCCGCCGAACCCGACGACGGCGAGCGGCTCCAGAAGGTCCTCGCCCGGGCCGGGCTCGGGAGCCGGCGCACCTGTGAGGACCTCATCTCAGCCGGGCGGGTGACCGTCGACGGCGAGCGGGCCAGGCTCGGACGCCGCGTCGATCCCGAGCGGGACGAGGTCGCCGTCGACGGCACCCCGATCGGCGTGAAGGCGGGCCTGCTCTACTACCTGCTCAACAAGCCGGCCGGCGTGGTGACCACGGCCGACGATCCCCAGGGTCGCCCGACCGTGCTCGGGCTCGTCCCCGACGAACCCCGCGTCTTCCCTGTGGGTCGTCTCGACATGGACACCGAGGGGCTGCTGCTCCTGACCAACGACGGGGCCCTGACCCACCGCCTCACCCACCCGTCGTTCGGGGTCGACAAGGAGTACGTCGCCCAGGTCGAGGGCGACCCGTCGCGGGGGGCGGTGCGCCAGCTGCGCGAGGGCGTCGAGCTCGACGACGGCCTGACCGCCCCCGCCCAGGCGGCGCTGATCGGGCCATCGGTCATCCGCCTCACGATCCACGAGGGTCGCAACCGGCAGGTGCGGCGCATGTGCGAGGCCATCGGCCACCCGGTCACCCGGCTGATCCGCACGCGGATCGGACCGCTCGCCGATCGAAAGCTCAAGCCGGGGCAGTGGCGGGCCCTCACCACCGACGAGGTCCGTGCCCTGGAACGGGCCGCCGGTCCGGCACCCGAGCCCGAGCCCGATCCCGGTCCGGGATCAGCTCGCGGCCGTCGGGATCGTCGCCCCTAGTATCGACCGCCGTGACCGCCGCCGTCCGTGCCCTCCGAGGCGCCACCACCGTCGACGTCGACACCGCCGACCAGATCCGGGAACGCACGGTCGCCCTCCTCGAGGAGATGGTCGAGCGCAACGGCGTGCACCACGACGACATCGTCAGCGTGCTCTTCACCGCCACCGACGACATCCACGCCATGTTCCCGGCCACCGCCGCTCGCGACATCGGCTTCGGCGACATCCCCCTCATCTGCGCCCGCGAGCTCGACATCGTCGACGCCACGCCGCGGTGCATCCGGGTGCTCATGCACCTCACGACCGAGCTGGCACGCGACGCCCTGCGCCACGTGTACCTCGAGGGGGCCAGTGGCCTCCGCGACGATCTGCCGGCGTAGACGTGGACAACCCTCCTGACTCCGAGCCCCTCGGGTCCGACGTCGCCGACGCCAACCCACGCCGACGGGCCCTCGTCGTCGGTGTCGGGCTCATCGGCGGCTCGATCGGCGCCGCCCTGCGCCGCGCCGGCTGGCACGTGCAGGGACGCGACGTCGACGAGGCCGGCCTCCTCCAGGCCGTCGAGCTGGGCGCCATCGACGAGGCGGCGGCGGTCGACGGGCCGGTCGAGGTCGATCTCACCTTCGTGGCCACCCCGGTCGGGGCCATCGCCGACGAGGTCCGTCGAGCCCTGGCCGACACCACCGGCCTGGTGACCGACGCCGGCAGTGTGAAGGCACCGCTCGTCGAGCTGATGGCCGATCCCCGGTACGTCGGTGGCCACCCGATGGCGGGGAGCGAGCAGGAGGGCGTCGCCGGAGCGCGGGCCGACCTGTTCGAGGGTCGCACGTGGGTGCTCACCCCTGTCGCCGGGACCGACGACGACGCCTTCGCGGAGGTGCGGGCGGTGGTGGCCGGGTTCGGGGCCGAGGTCGTGTCGCTCGCGCCGGAGCGCCACGATTCGATGGTCGCACTGGTGTCGCACGTGCCGCACCTCACCGCGGCCAGCCTCATGGGCCTGGCCGACGAGAGCTCGGCCGAGCACCGGGGACTCATGCGTCTCGCCGCCGGAGGGTTCCGGGACATGACCCGCATCGCCGCTGGCCATCCGGGGATCTGGCCCGACATCTGTGCCGAGAACCGCGCCGCCATCGTCGCCGAGCTCGATCGCCTCGTCGCCACCCTCGGGGAGGTGCGTGGCCTCGTCGACGACGGCGACCGCGACGGTCTCGTGGCCGTGCTCGAGCGAGCCCGTTCGGCCCGCCTCGCCCTGCCGGCCCGGTTCGCGCGGGCCGAGGACCTGGCCGAGATCCGGGTGCCGGTCCGCGACCAGACGGGTGCCCTCGCCGGAATCACCACCCTCGCCACCGAGCTCGATGTGAGCATCGTCGACATCGAGATCGCCCACTCGGTGGAGGGCGACGACGGCGTCGTGATCCTGCTGGTGGAGGCCCGCCTGGGTGAGCGCCTGCGGGCGGGCCTGTCCGAGCGGGGCTACTCGCCGGTGCTGCGCCCGCTCGAGGTGGCCGAGGAGCGATGACGGCCGGCCCCGACCCGCGCCCCGATCCGGCCGGGCTGGCCGACCCGTACCCGATCGTGCCGTTCGCCGGACCGGTCGACGCGGTGGTGCGCCCCCCAGGCTCCAAGAGCCTCACCAACCGGGCCCTGCTCGCCGCCGCCCTGGCCGCGGGCACCAGCCGCCTCTCCGGCGTGCTGTTCGCCGACGACACCGAGGCCATGGTGCGCTGCATCAGCGCCCTCGGCGCCACCGTGACGGTCGATCGGGACGAGCGCCAGGTCGTGGTCGTGGGCACCGGTGGCCGGTTGGCGCCCGGGCCGGTCGAGCTGGACGCCGACCTCTCGGGCACGACGTCGCGCTTCGTCGCCGCCGTCCTCGCCCTCGGGGCAGGGCCGTACCGCCTCGACGGCCGCCCACCGCTGCGGGCCCGGCCCATGGGCCCGGTGCTCGACGCCGTGCGCCAGCTGGGCGCCACCGTGACCGAGGCCGGCGAGGCCGGACACCTTCCGGTGACCGTCTCGGGGGGTGCGACCGGCGTCGGTCCCGGAGCGGAGCTGGCGGTCGTGCGGCTGGCCGGCGACGTGTCGAGCCAGTTCACCTCGGGGCTGCTGCTGGCCGGGCCGTGCCTTCCGGGCGGGTTGCGCGTCGAGCTCACCACTGAGGCCGTGTCTCGTCCCTACCTCGAGATGACGGTCGCGGTCATGCGAGCGTTCGGTGCCACCGTCTCCACCGATGGTCCGAGCGTGTTCGTCGTCGCCCCGGGTGGCTATCGCGCCGTCGACTACCCCATCGAGCCGGACGCCTCGGC
>DATDIY010000432.1:0-31873 GCA_036520815.1 Acidimicrobiales bacterium | reverse complement strand
GCGAGGACCCGCACCTCGTCCTCGGCGCGCAGCGCCGCCCGCCCGGCGGCGTCTTGGACCGACTCCGGGAGATGGCGGCGCGCCATCTCGCGGGCCCGCAGGTATCCCACGACGGTGCCGGCGGCACCGACGCCGACGCCGACGCTGAACCAGGTGAGGCGCTTGAACACCGGCTCAGCCCGCCCGCCGGGCGCGCCGGCCCGCGGCCGAACGCCCGCGCCGGCGACTCGACCCCGATCGACGACCGCGGTCGTCGAGGCCGCTGTCGAGCGCGAGCGGCGCGACCACCTCGTCGTCATCGACCCGGCTCAGCTTGCGAGCGACGCGGTCGGAGGCCACCGACGCCGAGGCCAGCTTGACCAGCGGGTTGCGCAGCACCAGCCAGGTCAGCCGGGACGTGGCCTCGACCCTTGCCCCGACCTCCTCGGCCGTGTCGAGCAACGCGTCGACGCGGGCCAACTCCCCGTTGGCACTGTCGACGGTGGCGCGCAGCTCGGCGATCGCCGGCAGCGTCTCGCGGCGCAGGTCCTCGACCGTCTCCCGTAGCGAGCGCAGCGTGAGGATCAGCGACTGCACCGCCATGGCCACCACGACCAGACCCACGATGGCGACGACGATCAACACCACGGCGACGGCGCTCACTGGTCGGCCCCCGACCGGTCGTCGCCGCCGTCGTCGACTGGCTGCTGGCGTCGCTGCTCCATGCGCTGGCGCACCCTGTCCTCCGCTCCGTGCGACGACGGCTCGTAGTACACGCGCCCCTCGAGCTCGGCCGGACGGTATCGCTGGTCGACCCAACCGGAGGGATCGTCGTGAGGGTAGTCGTAGCCCTTGCCGTGACCCAGGCTCTTGGCGCCCTTGTAGTGGGCGTCGCGCAGATGGGTCGGCACCTCTCCCGCCGCCTGCTCCCGCACGTCGGACCGGGCCCGGCCAATCGCCACGGTGACCCGGTTGGACTTTGGGGCCGAGGCCAGGTGCACCACCGCGTGGGCCAGGTTCAGCTGCGCCTCCGGGAGGCCGACGAACTCCACCGCACGGGCGGCGGCGTCGGCCACCACGAGCGACAGCGAGTCGGCCATCCCGATGTCCTCGCTGGCGAGGATGACGAGGCGACGGGCGATGAAGCGGGCGTCCTCCCCCGCCTCGAGCATGCGGGCGAGCCAGTAGAGCCCGGCGTCGGGGTCGGAGCCGCGGATGCTCTTGATGAACGCGGAGATGACGTCGTAGTGGTCGTCGCGCCCGTAGCGGAGGGCCTTGGTGCCGAGGGCGGCTTCGACGTCGTCGACCGACACCCGCACCCGCTCGTCGGTGATGGCGCCGTCGGCGCCGCGGACGACATCGGGGTGTTCGTGGGCGAGCGCGACGGCCACTTCGAGGCTGGTGAGCACGTGGCGACCGTCGCCGTTGGCCCGCTCGACGAGAAGGGCCAGCGCATCCTCGTCGATCTCGGCACCCTCGGCGTCGAGACCCCGCCGCACCAGGCGGGTGACCGCCTCCAGGCTCAGCGGCTCCAACCGGAAGAGGGTGGAGCGGCTCAGCAGCGGTGGGTTGACCTCGAAGTACGGGTTCTCGGTGGTGGCGCCGACCAGCACCAGGAGACCCGACTCGACCGACGGCAGCAGGGCGTCCTGCTGGGCCTTGTTGAAGCGGTGCACCTCGTCGAGGAACAAGATCGTGCCCTGACCGCGTTCGCCGAGGCGGTCCTGAGCCCTCGCCGTGGCCTCCCGGACGTCCTTGACGGTCGCGGTGACAGCCGAGAGCTGCTCGAACGCCTTGGCGGTGGTGCGGGCGATGAGCTGGGCGATGGTGGTCTTGCCCGTACCGGGGGGACCCCAGAGGATCACCGACGAGAGCCGGTCGGCCTCGATCAGCGCCCGCAGCGGACGTCCGGGCCCGAGCAACTGCTCCTGGCCGACGACGTCATCGAGCGACGTGGGCCGCAACCGGGCCGCCAGCGGGGCCTGGCGCACCAGGCGATCCTCCGCCGCTGCCGCGAAGAGATCCTCGGCCATCGGGCGAGGCTAGTGCCGTGCCCTCGCCGTCGGTGCGCCGCCGTGAGGCTGCCGTGTGCCACCCTTTCGGGCGTGCGAGACGTCCTCGTCGTGCTCTTCTGGCTGTGGGTGCTGATGGCGGTCGGCGTGTACGCC
This sequence comes from Acidimicrobiales bacterium, assembly GCA_036520815.1. GTDB lineage: Bacteria > Actinomycetota > Acidimicrobiia > Acidimicrobiales > Acidimicrobilacustridaceae > CAMFLJ01. The sequence goes on along the minus strand of DATDIY010000432.1, from coordinate 29,726 downwards.
TACCGGATCTGGCGGCGCGTGACCAAGGGCTCCAAGGCCGAGCGCCAGGCCGCGGCCCAGACCGCCGGCTCCGACGGCTCGGAGCCCGCCGGGGGCCGACTCGGGCGGTCTGCACCACCGCCCCTGCCCGACGGACCGGTCGAGGCGCGACTCCCGAAAGCGCTCCAGGACCAGGGCCCGCCCGCCACGAGCCCGGCCTCACCCCGAGACCAGAGCGGCGCCGACCTCGTCTCTGCGCCTGCCCCCGTGGCCGAGACGCCCCCACGAATGCCGACGGTCGCCGAGACCGTGCAGGGCATCCAGATGCCCGACCGCCTCCTACCGGTGGTCGATCCCGCCGACTCGGCCATGCGTGACGGTCGCCTGGCTCGTTTCGCCGGCACCGGCACCACGGTCGAGGCGGTCACCATCGAGCTGGCGGCCGAGTTCGCCCGCCTCGGGTTCTCGGTCGACGGGCTGGCGACGGCGACCCCCGTCCGGGCCGGGCTCAGCGCCAGCCGCGACGGCGCAACCGTGGCGGCGTCGGTGGCCTATGACGACGACAGCACCGCGGTCGTGGTCGAGCTCACCACCGCCTGACGACCGAGCTCTCAGTCCGTCGCCACCCCAATCGCGAAAACTGCCCGCAGTTTCGTCAGTCGCTCTTCTTCGGTGGCAGAAGACGAAGTCCGAGCTCCTCGAGGTGGCCGCCATCGATCGTCGTCGGGGCGTGGGTCAACGGATCGGTGCCCGACTGGGTCTTCGGGAAGGCGATGACCTCCCGGATGTTCTCCTCCCCCGCGAGGAGCGCGACCAGGCGGTCGATGCCGAAGGCGAAGCCGGCGTGGGGTGGAGCCCCGAAGCGGAAGGCGTCGAGCAGGAACCCGAAGCGCTCGTGGGCCTCCGCTGACTCGATGCCGAGCAGCGAGAACATGCGCTCCTGGATGTCGGAGCGGTGGATCCGGACGCTGCCCGAACCGAGCTCCCAGCCGTTGAGCACCAGGTCGTAGGACTGCGAGCGGACCTTCAGCAGCTCGGCCGGATCGTCGGTGTCGAGGAGAGCCACGTCCTCGGGGTGGGGCATGGTGAACGGGTGGTGGGCCGGGATCGGCTTGCCATCCTCGGTCAGGGCCTCGAAGAGCGGGAAATCGACGACCCAGAGGAACTGCAGGCCGCCCTCGGTCACCGGGGGTCGGCCCAGCTCCAGGCGCAGCAGACCCAGGACGTGGCACACCTTGGGCCGGTCGTCGGCGACGAGCAGCAGGAGGTCGCCGGCCTCGGCGCCGGTGGTCTCGACCAGACCGGCCAGCTCGGCCTCGGACAGGAACTTGGCGACCGGCGAGTCGAGCTCGCCCCCATCGCGCACCCGCATCCACACCAGACCCTTGGCGCCCCACCGCTTGGCCCGGTCGGTGAGGTCGTCGAGTCGGCTCCGGGTGGTGTCACCCGCGCCGACGACGCGGATGCCCTTCACGCACGGGGCCTTGAACGCGTTGAATCCGGTGTCGGCGAAGAGCGCGGTGAGCTCGACCAGCTCCATGCCGAACCGGGTGTCGGGCTTGTCGGAGCCGAAGCGCTCCCGGGCCTCGAGCCAGGTGATGCGGGGCACGTCGCCGATGCCCTCGCCGGTGACGGCGTCGACCGCGGCGGCGATGGTGACCGAGATGAACTCGAGCACCTCCTCCTGGGAGGCGAAGCTGGCCTCGGCATCGAGCTGCATGAACTCGAACTGCCGGTCGGCACGAAGGTCCTCGTCGCGCAGGCACCGGGCGATCTGGTAGTAGCGGTCGATGCCGCCGACCATGCAGAGCTGCTTGAACAGCTGCGGGCTCTGGGGCAGGGCGTAGAACGACCCCGGCGAGAGCCGGCTCGGCACCACGAAGTCACGGGCGCCTTCGGGTGTCGACGCGATCAGCATCGGGGTCTCGACTTCGACGAAGCCCTGGTCGTCCATGGCCCGACGCAGGGCGCCGTTGACCTTGGCCCGCAGACGGAGGTTCCGCTGCATGCGATCGGTGCGCAGGTCGACGTAGCGGTGCGCGAGCCGGATCATCTCGTCGACCTCGACCCGCTCGTCGAGCTGGAACGGCGGCGGTTCGGCGACGTTGAGGATCTCGACCTCGCACTCCCCCAGCTCGATCTGGCCGGTCGCCAGGCTGGGGTTCGCGGTGCCCTCGGGGCGGGCCCGGACCGTGCCGACGATCCGCAGCACGTACTCGGAGCGCACGTCGACCGACCCGTCGACCACGCACTGCACGACGCCGGTGTGATCGCGGAGGTCGACGAAGGCGAGGTGCTCTCCGTGCTCCCGACGGCGGGCCACCCACCCGCACAGGGCCACCCGCCGTCCGATGTCGTCGGGTCGCAGGGTGCCGCAGCGGTCGGTTCGCATCGGGAGTGTGTCGGTCACGGTTCGGTCCTCGGGACAGGTGGTCGGGCGGGCGGGCGGACGGGTCGGGCGGACGGGTCGGGCGGTCGGGCCGGAGCCGGCGGTCAACCGGCGTTCGCCAGCAGGGCGGCCACGGCGGCCACCACCGAGGCCCGGTCGACACGCTGCTGGTCGCCTCCGCCCCGCAGCGGGCGGACGGTGACGGTGTCGGAGTCGACCTCGTCGCTTCCGACGATGAGCACGAGCTGGGCGCCGGAACGATCGGCCGACTTCATCTGGGACTTCATGGAGCGTCCGTCGAACCCCCGGTCGGCGGCGATACCGGCCCGACGCAGTGCGACCGAGAGGTCACGGGCGGCGTCGCCACCGGTGGTGTCGATCACGTAGACCTCGACGCGCTCGTCGGGTGCGCCGAACACGCCTTCGGCGTCACAGGTGAGCAGCACCCGCTCGATCCCCGAGCCGAAGCCGATGCTCGGGGTGGCCGGACCGCCGAGGGACTCCACCAGGCCGTCGTAGCGACCTCCGCCCCCGATGGTCGACTGGGCGGCGTCGAGCGCCCCGCTCACCATCTCGAAGGTGGTGTGGGTGTAGTAGTCGAGGCCCCGCACGAGTCGGGGCTCGAGCCGGAACGGGATGCCGAGGGAGGTGAGGCCCGACTGCACCCGCTCGAAGTGGGTGGCGGCCTCGTCGGAGAGCCGGTCGGTGATGATGGGGGCATCGGCGATGGCGGCGATGGTGACGGACCGCTTGGAATCGAGCACCCGCATGGGGTGGGCCTCGATCTTCTCGGCGTCGGTGGGATCGAGGTCACCGGCGCGACCGACGAGGTAGCTGCGGATCTCGTCGATGTAGCGACGGCGGTCGTCGGCGGTGCCCATCGAGTTGAGGACGAGCTCGACCTGGCGGAGCCCGAGCGACGCGTAGAAATCCCACAGGAGTGCCACGACCTCGACGTCGAGGTCCGGGTCGGGTGAGCCGAGGGCCTCGAGGCCGAGCTGGTGGTGCTGGCGATAACGGCCCGCCTGGGGGCGCTCGTAGCGGAAGCTCGGCGCGGCGTACCAGACCTTCCACGGAGTGGCCGGTCGGTGCTGGACGTACGCCCGCGCCACCGATGCCGTTCCCTCGGGGCGCAGCGCCAGGTGGCGATCGCCCTTGTCGAGGAAGTCGTACATCTCCTTGCGGACGACGTCGGTGCCTTCCCCCATCCGCGCGAACACGCCGATCTCCTCGAACATGGGGCTCTGCACCAGGCCGTACCCGGCCCCGCTGACCTGCGCGGCGAAGGCGGCGATCAGCGCCTGCCAGCGCGTCGACTCCGGTGGGAGGACGTCACGGGTGCCGACGGGGGCCTTGAACGGCTCGGTTCGGGGCGTCGAGGTCGGCACGGACACGACCGCTCAGACTACCGGTGGCCCTCCCTTCGCCGCGAACCGCGTCGGCCTCCGCGCCCGGGTCCGCTGCTACCTTTCGTCGGTGAGCGAGCGTCTGGCGATCCGGAGCCGTCCTCGCCATCGGTACCCACCGAGCCCGTGGCTGGTCGTGTTCGCCGGGGCGGCCGCTCTCGTCCAGTTCTCCGTGGCGCTGGCCGCTGCCCGCCGTCCGGGCGAGGCCCTCGTGATCGTCGCCGCGACCGCGACCCTCGTCGCCGCCGTGGCCTTTCCGAGGATCGTGCTCGTCGTGTCCCTGCTGGCCACCATGTTCCCGCAACGGGTCGGGCCCGAGGCGCTGAACCTGAGCGTCACCGACGCCGTCGGCCTGTTGGGGCTCGTGGCCGCCCTCCGCTTCGTGCCATGGCACGACCGCCGGCTCCGCCTGGTCTACGGGGCGCTCGTCATCTACCTGGGCTGCATCGCGGTCTCGCTGATCGCGCACCACCCGCAGCGCGCCGTGTTGGAGCTGTTCCACCGAGGGGTGCTGTTCGGAGGCGCCGTCCTCATCGGCGTCGCCCTCGTACGCTCCGGGTCGAGCCGGCTCGCCCTCCGGGTCTTCGCACTGGCGACGGCCGTGGTGTCGATCGCCGCGATCGTCAGCACGGTCACCAACGGGTTCGAGCCGGCCTTCGTGTTCGACCTGCAGAAGAACCACGCGGGCGTCCTGGTCGCGACGGGGTTCCTGGTGGTCTACGTGGGCGCACACCAGATCGCGTGGTCTCCGAGGGTGACCAACAGCCTCCGGGTCCTCACCCTCCTGGGCCTCGCCGCCACGCAGTCCCGCGCCGCTGCGCTCGGACTGGTCGCGGCGATCGCCATCCGACCACTCCTCCTCGGGCGCCGAGGTGCGGTCGCCCGGGTCTCCACGGGCATCGTCGTGGTCTGCGTCGCGCTGGTCGCCCTCTCGGCCGTGTCGGTCAACGCCAACGACCTCTCGCGCCCGGCTGACGAGCAGAAGTTCAACTCGATCAACTCCCGTACGAGTGCCTACGAGCAGGCCATCGGGGAGGTCTGGGCCAAGAACCGCATCGTCGGGGGCGGACTCCGCTACTTCCGCACGCCCGGAGGCGGCTACGTCACTCCCCACAACCTGGTCGTCGGCGAGATGGCCGAGGCGGGCCTGATCGGGCTGTTCGGTCTCCTGGTCCTGCTCACCGCCACGGCTCTGGCCCTGCGTCGATCCGTGGGTGACCTGGCGGTGCTCGGCATGATGGCCCTCGTCCTGCGGGTCACCCAGGGCTTGGCGGACATCTTCTGGGTCGCCGGGCCTCTCACCGCGCCGCTGATCCTGGTGGGCATGGGTGTCGCAGATCGCCGGGCCGAGCCTCGGCAGGGTTGGAACAGGAAGGGAAGGGTCGCCAGTGCGTCGATCGCAGCCGGTGGGGATTCCCCCGTTTCGACGTCTAGGGTTCCTAGCGCGGAGGGCGTACCGGGTGAAGGACGTCAGTGGTGAGCGACACGGAACCGACAAGGCCACGCGGGGACGGGTCAGCCGCCCCGCGTCCTTCACGTGCCCCCGAGCCGAGCCCGAACGCGCTGCGGCACCACGCGATGGTCATCCGCCGACGCTGGAAGTGGATCGCGCTCGGCCTTGCCATGGGACTCTTCGCCGGGTTCGCGTCGACGCTCGCCGGCGGTGATGCGCCGGACACGACGGCCTACTACAAGGCCACCAACACGCTGATCTACAACGCCGGCGGGCCGGCCGGCTCGTCCGAGACAACCCCCTTGCCCAACCTGGCCCGCACCGCCTTCCTCGTCCGGTCGGCCGACGTCGCCAACGGCGTGGCCGAGGCCATCGGTGTGACCGTCAGCGACGTGAACGAACAGGTCAACGGGGTCGCTCGCAGCGACGTGCAGGCGATCGACATCACCGCCATCTCGACCGACCCCGCCCAAGCCGTGCTCCTGGCGGACACCACGGCCCGGGTGCTCAACGACTACATCGCGACCGACCAACAGCACCAGTACGCGACGGCGCGCGACGAGATCCTGCAGGAGCTCGACCTGCTCAACGCCCAACGCGCGGACCTCGAGGCCCGGATCGGGTCCGACCCGACCAACGCCGCGTTCTATCAGGAACAGCTCCAACCGATCGACGAGCGGTACACCACCACCTACGAACAGCTTCAGGCCCTCACCGCCCAGGGCAGCCTGGTCGGTGGCTTCACCACCCTCCAGACGGCCAGCCCGGTGCAGATCAACCCCAACGCCTACGACGACCGCCTGCAGGCCAACCGCGAAGCCCGAGGCGGAGCGACGATGGTGCTGCCCCAGACGGACTCGGCAACGGCCCGGGAGACCGACCTCAGCACACCGACGACGGTGTCCGACCGGACGAGGATCCTCATCGGTGCCGGAACCGGCCTGGTCCTCGGTCTGTTCACCGCCTTCCTGGTGGAGGCCTGGGACGACCGTCTCCGGCGCAGCGAACGGGTGGAGGCGGTGACCGGCCTGCCGGTCCTGGTCGAGGTCCCGGTCCTCCCCCGCAACGAGCGCCAGGTGGGCAGGATCATCGTCCTCGACGAGCCGAGGTCGCCGGCGGCCGAGCGCTACCGCACGCTCAGGACATCGATTCAGTTCGCCCTGCGGAAGCGGGTCGAAGCGAACAGCGGCAACGGCGCGGCGACGCAGCCCGCCTCGAACGTCGTGCTCATCACCTCGCCCAATCCGGGCGACGGCAAGACGACGACGGTGGCCAACCTGGCGGCCACGCTCGGCGACGCCGGCGTGCGGGTGCTCGTCATCGACTGTGACCACCGCCGGCCTTCGGTCGGCCGGTACCTCGACCCGGCCCTGACCTTCGACCAGCACTCCGAGCCGACTGCCACGCGGCTCGCCAACGTCTGGTTCATGCCACCTCCGACCGCCGACGGCGCCACGCCAGACCTGCTTCCGGAGCTCACAAACACCATCCGCACCTGGCGCGATCGGTTCGACATCGTGCTGCTCGACACGCCTCCGATGCTGATGATGAACGACGCGCTCGGCCTACTGCCGGAGTCGGACAGCGTGGTCATGGTGGTCCGCGCCGGCCAGACCCGCGTTGGCCAGGCGGAGCGGGCGGTGAGCCTCATCGAGCGCTTCCAGGCCAACCTGATGGGCGTGGTGCTGAACAGCTGCAGCGCTCGCGACTCTGCCCACCGGTACGGCTACGGCTACTACCGCGACCACGCGGCCAAGCGCCCACGAGCGCGATCGAACGCCGACGTTGGAGGCGACGACGCCCCCGGCGCCAACGCGGTGGCCCTCGATGACGTCGCCGTGCCGAACCCGGGCGCCGCGCCGACCGCGCCGACCGCTCCGACCGAGTAGGCGCCTCGGGCGTGAGCAACTCCACCGCCGCATCCGCCTGGATCCGGGATCCCTACCGTCGACGAGATCTGATCATCTGGGGCCTGGCCGCGGGATCGGCCGTGGCCGCGATGGTGTCGCCGGCCCGGCCGGTCGGTCTGCGAGCGGCCGACGCCGTGTGGTGCGCCCTGTTCGGCGCCGTCGTGCCGCTGATCGCGTCACGGTCGCGCCGGATGCCCCTGCTCTGGGCCGCGGGCGTCGCCTCGGTGATGGGAATCGGTGGGGATGCGATCGCGGTCGTGTCGACGATCGTCCTGCTCGGCCTCATGGGGATGGTGGCGCTCTCCGATCACCGAGATCGTGTGGTCGCCACCGTCATCGGCGCGCTGGTCGTCCAGACGCTGCTTCGCTCGCCCAGCTTCGGATTCGTCGGACTACCGACGCTCGTCGCAGTCGTCGCACTGACGCCGATGATCTGGTCGGCCTACGGCATGGCCCATCGTCGGGAGCGCCGGGCCGCCGCCGCGCTGCTCGTGGCCACAGCGGGGCTCGTCGTCGTCGTCGCCACACTCGCGATCTTCACCCTGCTCGGCTCCCGCTCCGGCATCGATGACGGCATCGATCTCGCCGAATCCGGACTCACCTCGCTCCGAGTCGGTGACACCCCCGGCGCCAACGACCGCTTCACCGCAGCCGCGGACAGGTTCCAGTCGAGCTCGGACACCCTCGAGAGTTGGCGCACCTGGGGAGGTCGATGGGTCCCGATCGTCGGGCAGCACGTGCAGGCGCTCCGCCGGGTCGCCTCCGCGGGGGTGGATCTCGACGAGAGCGCCGCCACCACCGCGTCGACCGCCGACTACAGGGAGCTCACCGCCACTGCGGGACAGGTCGATCTCGGCGCGGTCGCCTCGCTCCAAGAGCCGGTGGCGAGCGCGGCGGCGACCATCCAGACCGCGCTCGACTCGGTCGCCGCCCTGCAGTCACCCTGGCTCGTCGCACCGGTCGCACGCGAGCTCGACCACTTCGGGGAGCGACTGCGCGACGCCGGCGACCAGGCCCGAATCGCGGCCGACGCGCTCGCCGTCGCACCCGACCTCCTCGGCGTCGACGGACCCCGGCACTACTTCGTCGCGTTCGCCACCCCGGGCGAGAGCCGCAACGGCGGAGGCTTCGCCGGCGCGTTCGGCCTCCTGACGGCCGACGCAGGCCGCCTCGAGTTCACCGACGCCGGGACCCTCAACGCCCCCCGGGCCCCGAGTGGCGATCCGTACGCGTTCGATCCCCCGGCGGACTGGGACGAGCGCTACGGCTCGTACTCCGTCGACACGTTCCTCGGAAACCTGGCGGCCAGTCCCGACTGGCCCACCGACGCCGGCGTCGTCGGGCAGCTCTTCCCGCAGACGTCGATCGGCAGCCCGATCGACGGGGCCCTCTACCTCGACCCCGCCGCCATCGCCGGTCTGCTCGAGCTCACCGGTCCGGTCACCATCCCCGAGCTGGGGATGGAGCTCGCGTCCGGGAATGCAGAGCGCTTCTTGCTGCAGGACCAGTACGTCCTCATCGACGGCAACAATCCCGAACGCAAGGAGCTGCTGGCTGACGCAGCACGAGCCACGTTCGAGGCCCTCACCTCGCGTCGGCTCCCCGGCATCGTCGAGATCAACAAGGCGCTCGGAGAGCTCGTCGCGACCGGACACCTCCGCCTGTCGGTCGACGATCCCGATATCGAAGCCTTCCTCGACGACGTGGGGCTCTCGGGCCGGTGGCACGTCCCCGAGGGGAGCGACCACGTCTCGCTGCGGTGGGCCAACCTCGCGTCGAACAAGCTCGACTCGTTCGTGCATCGCGACATCGAGGTCCTCTCCATTGTCGACCCCGCGACGGGCTCGCTCACCCAGAAGGTGACCGTGACCGTCCACAACGAGGCTCCGCCTCTGGGTCTGCCCACCTACGTCATCGGCAACCAGTCCGGGCTTCCCAGCGGGACCAGCCAGAACATCCTCGCCCTCTACGACCCCCACCAGCTCGACTCGGTGAGCGTCGACGGCACCACGATCGGTTGGTCGGTTGAGACCGAGTTCGGAGGCCCCGTGTACTCCGTGGCGGTGGAGGTGCCGCCGGGCGAATCCCGCACGGTGGTGTTCGACCTGCACGGGACCGTCCCCGCCTGGCCCTACCGCCTGCGGGTGCTGTCCCAGCCGATGGCCGAGCCCGACCGACTGACCGTGCGGGTGCAGGGTTCTCCAGGCCTCGGACCGGAGCCCCAGTTCGCCGGGTCGGTGCGCGGGACCGTCGACGTGGGGCCCTGACCCAACCGGTTATTCGCCATCTACTGCTAGCCTGCGCCGAGACTCACCCGGCAGTGCGGCCGGGGTGTGGGCGGTGGGAACCTGTCCACAGCACGAGAGGCGCATGCACGACCCGGTTGGCGCGACGGCTCGTAGCCGTTGCAGTCACGCTGGTGGCGGTGGTCTCCATTGCGAGCACCGCCGGGGCGCAGACTGACGGGAATGTGAACGGCGAGCAGGATACGACCTCCTCGTCGTCTTCGGCGCGCCCGCCGATCGACGACGCCACGAGCCTGCCGGTGGCCCAGATCGTCGTGGCGATGCTGGCCGCCGGGGCGATGGCGACCTTCGCCGTTCGGCAACGGTCGAGAGCTCGCGGCCTGAGATGACCGACGAGCTCGATTCCGGAAGTGCCTCGGACGCGCAGGGCAGCCTCGGCATCAGCCGACGGCATCTGCTGGCGGCGGCGGCATGGACGGTTCCGGTGATCCTGGTCGCCCAGGCCACCCCCGCGGCGGCATCCTCGCCTGCGGTCACCTTCACCGGCGTGGGGTGCACCCACATGGGCTTCGGCCTCGCCGGCAACTTCCACTTCACGCTACGGGTCATCCACACGCCCGGTGGACCCAACTCGTTGACGGTCACAGCCGTCTCCGTGGGCCCTTACCCCGACGGTCCCTTGACGCCGAGGAACTTCAACCGAGCCTTCCTCCCGGCGGAGGATCAGCTCCCGAAGACGTTTCAGTTGTTCGGCAACGATCGCTCCATCATCGTCCACGCCGGCGGCGACAACGGTGGGAGCGCTCTCGTGTACGCCCAGGTCACATATACGTACGGGAGCCCTTCCCCCCTGACGGTCACGAGCGGGCCACTTGCGACGGGTCCGTGCACGTTCGACGACGATTCCGGTGGCTCCTAGATCGCAGGGGCACGAGCCTGCGGAGCTGGTTCGTCCCCGCCCTGCAAGCGCCCCGCGGGAGCCGCGCCTGCCCCAAGCGGTTCAGGTTCGTCTCGCTCATGCGCTGCTCCAGCACGTGGCCGACAGCGTCGACGTCGAGCTGCTCCACATAAAGGGCGCTGCCCTCGACCCGACGCTCGCCGACCCCCGTCGAGCCGGCACCGACGCCGACGTGCTGGTGCGCCCTCACCACATCCCGACGTTCGTACGCACGCTCCAGCGTCACGGATGGCAGGTCCACTCCCGGTTCGAGACGGGGTCGCCCTTCGGACATGCGGTGACGCTCGCCCATCCCACGTGGGGCTACGCCGACGTGCACCGGCGCTTCCCGGGCATCACCCGGCCCGACGACGAGGCCTTCGACCGCCTCTGGCGAGACCGAGGCTCGCGCACCATCTCCGGAGTCGACTGCGATGTTCCGGGCCTCGTCGCCCAGCGACTGATCCTCGTGCTGAACTCCGCCCGGGGCGCCAGCCACCGCACCGCCGACCTCGACGCCGCCTGGACCTCGGCCTCGACGTCCGAGCGCGGTGAGGTGAGGGCCCTCGTGGGCGCCCTCGGTGCCGAGGTGGCCTTCGCCGCCGGCATCGGCGAGCTCGAGCACTATCGCGGTCGGCGGGACTACGACCTGTGGCGGATCACGGCCGAGGGCGGAGCCAGTCGCACCGCGGAGTGGCTCGCCCGGTTGAGGGCGGCGCCCAGCACGCGTGCGCGTCTTCGGCTCGCGCTGCGCGCCCCCCTGGTGAACACCGACCACCTGGCCGTGCAGCTTCGCAGGACACCGAACCGTCGCGAGGTGGCCCGAGCGTTCCTCCGCCGCGTACGACGAGCCGGCGACGAGGTCTGGTCAGCGACACGAGCCTGCGGCTCCCGAGATCATCGATGACCGAGCCCTACTACCGACGTCCAGCCCACGTGGCCTTCGTCGAGCTGGACGGTGGCGTCGACGGCACCCCGCTGGTCTACCTGGCCCCGCTCCCCGACGGGCCGGCGTCGGTGCTCGAACGCACGGCGGCGACGATCTGGTCGGAGGCGGTGGCGGACGGTCCCGACGATGTCGCTGACCGGGTGGCGCGCCGCGCCGGCGTCGACCCGGCCGGGATCCGTGACACCGTCTCCGCCTTCGTCGCGGAACTGGTCGAGCGTGACCTCCTCGAGCCGGTCAGGCCGGCGCCGGCCCGACCGCCTGGCTGACCAGACGGGCGAGCGCGGCGGCGCCCGCCGGCTTGAGGTGCAACCCGTCGGCGTAGGTGTAGTCCGGAGTTCTCGAGATGGCGGCCCAGTCGGCCACGACCACCTTCGGGTACGAACGGGGCAGTGAGCGGATGGCCTCGTCGGCCGCGCCCACCGCCGGGATCCACGGAGTGCAGGTGACCCAGACCACCCGTTCGACACTCGTCAACGAGTCGAGCAGCCGGGAAGCGGCCGCGAAGTAGTCGCCCCCGCCCCAGTTCGTGCAGAGGTGCACGACCAGCACCCGGCCGACCGCGCCGCCCTTCGCCTGCACGATGCCCGTGCCCTGGTCGATACGTCGGCTCTCGGCGGCGTCGAAGGTGACATTCCACCCGACCAGCGCCGGCGGCACCGTCGTCTGGGCCCCGAGGATCACCGAGTCGCCGAGCACGTACACGGTGTTCGGCCCGGCCCCGAGCGGAGAGCCGGCGACCTGCGGCGGAGGCGGAGGTGGGGGCGGCGGTGCTGTGGTGGTGGGAGGCACCGTGGTGGTCGTCGTGGGCGCTGCGGTGGTGGTGGTCGGCCGCGCTCGGGTCGTGTCCACCGAGGTGGTGTCATCGGCGCTCGCGGAGGGACCGTCGGAACCACACGCGGCCAGCGTGAGGAGGGCGACGAGCGACGTCACGACGACGCCGACCCGCCGGCCGATCGGGGAGAAGGACCTGTGCGACACGGGCCCGTCACCGTATCGGGCCTCCGCCCGGAGTCGGGGGCACCCGATTCCTCCGGGGTGGTGCCCTGCGGAGCCGCCGTCCCGGCGGCGGACGACGACCCCGTACCGCGTCAGCGGTCGGTCACAACGACGCCAGGGCCAGGAGGTAGAGGATCGTCAGCAGGACCACCGACACGAGCACCACCAGCGCCGCGAACTCCGCCGCCACCAGCGCGGACCGTGCCCCGTCGCCCCAGGACCGGTGTGCTCTGCCAGGCACCTCCACCATGCGTCCCCCAACCATGGCACCTCCCCCAGGTCCACGAGCGGTTGCGCCCCTCAGTCTGCGCCAGCCGGGGCCCCGACGCCAGCATCCCCGCTCCCCTCGGCCACCTCGCCCAGTGCCGGCGTGGCGCCCGGGTACGGTCGCCGCTGTGCTGCGATCGCGTCGATCCCGTCCCGAGCCGTTCGCGCTCGGCGTCGCCGGAACCGACCACCTCGCCGTGGTCCACACGTTGGCCGCCCGTGCCGCTGGGGTGACCGTGGCCGCGATCGCCGGCGACGACGCGATCGCCGTCGGTCGACTGGCCGCCGACGCCGGGGCCCGCGCCGCGACGCTCGAGGATCTGGCCGACGGCGTGGATGCCGTGGTGATCGCCACACCGGTCGCGTCTCGACTCCCGCTCGCCCTTCGTGCGCTCGACGCCGGCGTGGATGTGCTCGTCGAGGCCCCCATGTCGACCACGCTCGCCGAGGCCGACCAGCTGGTCGCGGCCGAGAGCGCCGGCGCCACGATGCGGTATGGCGAGAACCTCCTTGTCGCACCGGCGGTGCTGGCGGCCGCCCCGCTCGTCCGCGACATGGGCGAGCTGCGCTTCGTCGAGGCGCGGTCGCTCTCCCCCCGACCCACCGACGGGTCGGGGACGCCGAGCGGTGGCGTCCTGTTCGAGCTCGGTGTGCACCCGATCGCTCTGGTACTGCTCCTCGCCGGGTCGCAGCCCCTGACATCGGTGCGGGCGATGCTGGCGAAGAGCCCGGACCTGGAACTGGACGACCACGCCGAGGTCGAGATGCGGTTCGCGTCGGGGCTCGTCGCACGGGTCGAAGCCAGCTGGCGCCACCCCGAGCCGGTCTGGGATCTGCAGGCCTCGAGCGACTCCGGAGTCGTGCGCGTCGACCTGCTCCCCACCGTCGGACTCGAACACGACGGCGAGGCGGTATCGCTCCCCGCCGTTCCGAGCGACATCGAACCGCACCTGGTGCAGCTCGGCTACGTCGACCAGCTCCGTGCCCTCGCTGGCGTCGCCACGCCACCCGCCGGGCCGCAGCCGGGCGCGGCGTTCGGTCGGGCCGTGCTGGAGGTGGTGTGCGCCTCCTACTCCTCCTCCGCGTCGGGCAAAGCCGTGGCGCTGCCGTTCGCCGGACCCCGGGACGTCGCACCGCTCGCGCTCTGGCGCTCCTGAGGGCGTCCCCGGAGCAGAAGACCCGACACCACCGCGGACACGGCGATGACGATGCCGGTCCAGCGCATGGTGCGGGTGAAGCCCTCGAGCGTGTCGAGTTCGACCGCGGCCCGGAACGGCGCCCGCAGGTCCTCCTCCAGCGAACCCAGCGCCCGCTCGAACGCGTCGCCGCCGAGGACCAGCTCCGCTGAATCGGCACCGGAGATCTCACTGGCAGTGGCCCGATCAGGTGCGTTCGCGACCTCGTGGGCGCCGACCCCCAGATAGGTGGTGGTCCCGATGGCAAGCGCCAGGGCGGTGCCGGCGAAGCGGGCCAGGCTGGCCACGCCCGCCGCCTCCCCCAGTCGGTGCCGGTCGACCGACAGCACCGCTGGTCGGGTGACGCAGGCATTGGCGATGCCGGCACCGATCCCGCAGATCGCCAGTGGCACCACCACCTGGGCATCGGTCGTCTCCGCGCTGCTCCGGCTCAGCACCAGGAAGCCGAACGCCATCAGACCCATCCCGACCACGACGGGGACAGCCCGCCCCAGCCGCTCCCCGAGCCATCCGGCGAACAGGCCCAGCAGAGCCAACGAGGCGGCGAACGGCACGAGCGCCAGTGCGAGGCTGAGCGCCGACCACTCGAGCGTCGCCGCCGAGGTGGCGTAGATCCCGAAGAAGTAGAGGAGACCCAACATCCCGAGCGCCGAGGCGAAGGTGGCCAGGTCCCCGCCGGCGACAGTCCGGTCCCGGAGCAGCGACGGGTGGACGAGAGGGTGGGCCCGCCTTCGCTCGTAGGCCACGAAGCTGAGCACCACCGCGACCGCGAGGCCCGCCGCGATCAGACCGGCGGCCGCACCACCCCAGGCCCGGCCCCGTTCGGCGACGAGCACGACGGTGAACACCCCGACCACCGACGCCACCGCGCCGACCGGGTCGTGAAGGGGCTCGCCGCCGACGACGGGGGTGGACCTGGGCAGAACGAGGACCGCGGGCACGACGGCGAGGAGGGCGACGACCACGAAGACCCACCGCCAGCCGAGGGTGTCGCCGAGGAGGCCACCGACCAGCGGGCCGACGCCGAAGGCCACCGCGAAGGTCGTACCGCGGATCAGCAGTGCCCGCCGTTCCGCCCCGCCGGTGAGCGTGACGGCGATGACCTCGATCGAGGACGGGAGAAGCAGCGCGGCGCCGACGCCCTGCAGGACGCGTCCGGCCAGGAGCACCTCGAAGCCGGGGGCCAGAGCGGCCACGAGCGACCCGACTGCGAAGCACGCGCAACCGAGGCCGAACACCCGTCGGCGTCCGTAGCGGTCACCGAGCCGAGCGCCGACCAGCGCCAGAGACGCCGCCACGAGGAGGTAGGCGTTGACGCCCCACCCGAGCTGCACCGCATCGGCACCGATGTCGTCAGCGAGAGGGCGGGCGACGACCCCCATCGCGGTGGTGGTCACCCCCACCGCCGCAACCGCGGCCATCACCGACGCGACCACGAGGGCGTCGGCGCGCAGGCCGGAGGGAGGAACGACCGGCTGCTCCACAGGCCAGGGTGCTAGTGCGTCGCTCGATCCGAGCCTGTCGGGTCGTCGGGATCGTAGGGGTCGTCGGGAGTCGGGTGGATCGACCGATCGCCTCTCGTTCCAGGTGGGGACTCGATGGAGTCGGCGACGCTGCGCAGGAGCTCGGCCAGACCGTTCATCAGGAGCTGCGGCTCACCGCCCTCGTCGGCCACACGACGCAGGACCGGGCGCACCTGATCGGACACGAAGGAGCCGAAGACGCCGATGAAGTCCGAGGCGATGGCCCGTCCCTCGGGGCTGTCGGTGAGCACCGCCCGACCGACGAACGAGTCCGTCCACGGATCGGCACCGCCGTCGACGTCGTCGCCCATGGATCCTCCTCGAGGTCGCAGCCGTCGGGGAAGTGTCGCGCAGCGCTGCCGCCGGGCCGGGGACGCCTCAAGCAGCGGGTCCCTCGGTCTTTCGAACACCAATGTCATATTTTCCCGCTATGGTCGTTCCCGAGGGAAACAAGGGGATGAACGACATGACAGCGACGAGCGAGTACATCCAGGTCACCAGGCGCGATCTGCCCTACAGCACCTTCGACGCCGACAACCACATGTACGAGACCCAGGACGCCTTCACCCGCTTCCTGCCCAAGGAGTACGAGGGAGTGGTCCGCTACGTCGAGATCGACGGGCGCACCAAGCTCGCCCTCCAGGACAAGATCAGCGACTACATCCCCAACCCCACCTTCAACAAGGTCGCCGTGCCCGGCGGGGCCGGCCTCGACCCGACCAAGGGCGGGGGCGGCTTCGGTGACGCCACTGCCGGGTTCGGGAAGCTCATGGCGATGCCCAGCCCCGACGCCTTCTTCGACGCGGAGCCGCGCTTGTGGCTCATGAAGGAGATGGGGATCGACCGCACCCTGCTGTGGCCCACGCTCGCAAGCGCCCTCGAGGAGCGCATGGCCAGCGACCCCGACGCGGTGACGGCGGTGATCCACGCCCTCAACCAGTGGATGCACGAGCACTGGACCTACGTGTACGAGGACGCCATCTACTCGACGCCGATCATCTCACTGGCGGCCGGCAACGACGTCGCCCTCACCGAGCTCGAGTACGTCGCCGAACGCGGCGCCAAGATCTTCCTCATCCGGGTGGCGCCGGTCCCCACGTGGAAGGGCCGCAAGTCGTTCGCCCTCCCGGAGTTCGACCCCTTCTGGGAGCGTGTGCAAGAGCTCGACCTCGTGGTCGGCATGCATTCCGGCGACTCCGGCTACACGCGCTACACCAACGAGTGGGAGGGCCTCGGCGACAGCGAGATGCGCATCACCGCCAAGGCCCGACGCAACAACCCCGCGTTCCTGAGCCTCACGTCGGAGAAGGACAACCTGGTCGACGCCCTCGCATCGATCATCGGCCACGGTCTCGCGTCGCGCTTCCCGAAGCTGCGCTTCATGCCGGTCGAGTTCGGGTCCCAGTGGATCCGCCCGTTCCACGCCAAGCTCCAGGAAGCGTCGGAGAAGCGGGCGATCCTGTTCGACGAGGACCCGCTCGAGGTGTTCCACCGCAACGTGTGGATCCACGCCTTCCACGAGGCCGATCCGAAGGGGCTGATCGACCTCGGCATCCCGGTCGACCACCTCATGTTCGGCTCCGACTTCCCCCACCCCGAGGGCATGAGCGATCCGCTCGCCTACTCCGAGCTGGTGGCCGACCTCTCGCTCGACGAGCAGTCGCTGATCATGGGCGGCAGCCTCGAGAAGGCCATGAAGGTCGGGGCCTACGCCGAGGCCTGAGCGGCCACGGTCGCTCCCCTACGGTGACTTCCGTGTCCGACGACGAGTTCATCGACGCCGCGCCTGACGACTACCTCGAACCGGGCGAGACGGCCACCGTCGACGTCGACGGGTTCCCGGTCACCCTCGCCAACGCCGACGGCACCTGGTGCGCCTACCAGCACATGTGCCCGCACCAGGCGACGCCGCTCGGCGGGGTGCCGTTGCTGCGCAAGCAGCTGGTGCAGTGCCCTGAGCACGGGTCGGTGTTCGACGTGACCACCGGCGAGTGCGTCATGGAGTCGCAGGACGGGTGGTCGGGGCCGATGCGCACCTACGCCACCCGGGTGGTCGACGGCGTGGTGCAGGTCTCACTTCGCTGAACGCCGGATGGCCGGTCCGGTCAGGTCGACACGGAGCTCAGGCGGGGGCGGGGGCCAGCGCCTCGACCATCTCCTCCATGAACGAGCGCTGCGAGGCGAGGAGCTTCTCGGTGAAGTCGTAGCCCATCGACACCATCTCCATCGGGCCGGTCAGGTCGCTGAGCGCGCTCAACCCCGGGATGGCCGGCATCTCGGGCAGCAGCTTGTGGGTCGTGGCCGACCAGGCCTTGACCGATTCGAGGACGTAGGACTTGGACGTGTCGATGGCGCCGAGGACGTTGTCCTGGGCGGCGATGCTGAGGTCGGTGAGAGTCGATGCCATTGGGGGGTCTCCTTCGAGGGGTGGGGCGGGGCGATCCGGGTGGGGCGGGGCGATCCGGGTGGGGTCGATAGAGGAACGGTCAGGCCATGACGTAGGCGCCGGGGGCTTCGGCGATCGGCGGGTGGAGCTCGCTGCCCAGGTGAGCGGGCGGGGCGACGAGATCGCCGGCGCGGGACGAGAGCCAGTCAGTCCAGTCGTCCCACCACGACCGCTGCTCGAGCACGGCCCCAGCCTTCCACTCGTCGTGGTCGGCGGGCAGCTCGTCGTTGGCCCAGAGCTTCGCCTTCGGCCCCGGGGGGTTGATGATGGCGGCGATGTGTCCGGCGCTGGAGAGCACGAAGCGCTTGTCGTCGCCGCCGAGGAGCTGGGTGGTCTGATAGGCGGATTCCCACGGGACGATGTGGTCGTTCACGCCCGAGACCACATAGGTCGACTGGTCGACCAGTCCCGGGTCGAGGTGCTGACCTCCGAGTTCCAGGCCCCCCTCGGCGAAGCGGTTCTCCAGGTAGAACCAGCGCAGGAACTGGCCGTGCATGCGGCCCGGCATGTTGGTGCCGTCGTCGTTCCAGGCGAGCAGGTCGAACGCCGGGGGCGTTTCGCCCTGGAGCCAGTTCTGCACGACGTAGTTGAAGATCATCTCGTTGGCCCGGATCAGCGAGAAGGTCCGCGCCACCCGATTGGACGGCAGGATCCCGGCCTTCTCCATCTGCTGCTCGATCATCGTGATCGTGGCCTCGTCGGTGAACGCTCCCAGCACCCCGGCCCGCGTGAAGTCGGTGTGGGTGTTGATCATCCCGGCGGCGTTGACCCGCCGGTCGCCGCGAGCGGCGTCGTAGGCCATCGTGAGCGCGCTGAGCGTGCCACCGAGGCACACGGACATGGTGTTCACCAGCTCGCTGCCGGTGATCGAGCGCACCACGTCGATCGCCTCGACCGGACCCTGGAGGAGGTAGTCCTCGAAGGTGGTGCTGCGCATCGACTCGTCCGGGTTGCGGTAGCTGATGGCGAAGCAGGTGTGGCCGTGGGTCACCGCCCACTCGATCAGGCTGCGGCCGGGGGCGAGGTCGAAGATGTAGTACTTGTTGATCCAGGGCGGGCAGAACAGCAGCGGGATCTCGTGCACGAGCTCGGTCTGGGGCTCGTACTGGATGAGCTCGAACAGGTCGCTGCGGTAGACGACCCGGCCCGGGGTGCAGGCCATGTTCTCCCCCACCCGGAACACGCCCGGCTCGACCTGCGCCGGCCACCCCTGGTTGTGCCGGACGTCGTGCAGCAGGTTCCTGGCCCCGCGCACCAGGCTCAACCCGCCGGTCTGGAAGGCCCGTTGGATGGCGGCCGGGTTCCCGAGCAGGGTGTTGGTCGGTGCGGTGGCGTCGGAGAGGATGCTGGCGGCGAGGGCGGCCTTGGCCTTGGTGGTCTCGTCGATGGGCGCCGCGTCGATGAGCTGGTCCACGAAACGCTCCCGCAGCAGGTAGAGCTGCCGGGTGAGCCAGTAGAGGGCGTTGTCCTCCCAGGTCGGATCGGCGAATCGCGGGTCGCGCGAGGGGGCGATCGGGCCCGGCACGTCCTTGCCGACCGCTCGGGCGGCTGCGGCGGTACCGGCAGAGAGCACCCCGCCGGCCAGCTCGGTCGTCGCCGAGGCGACCCGCATGGGGCTCATGACCGCCGATGTCACGGTCCGGGCGAGGGCCTGGAGGAACAGACCCGAGGCCTGCACGTCCATTGACGAGTCGGTCGGGGCCACCGGCTCCACCAGGCGCAGCGGCTCCATCGGACGCGCCGCCTCCGGGGTCGTGACGGCGAAGCTCTCGACGGTCTCACTGCGCAATGCCATGGCAGCGGCTCCTCTGGGGCGGGGGGGCGAGCGGAGGATGGTGCGGGGGGGGTGCTGCGGTCGTGCGTGGTGCGGAACGGGGATCGGTGGAGCTCAGGGATCGAAGCGGGCGCGCAACAACTTCTTGTCGAACTTGCCGACGCTGGTGCGGGGGATCTCGTCGAGCAGCTCGATGCGGTTGGGGACCTGCCAGTGGGCGAAGCCGTGCTGCTCGAGGTGGGCCGCAACCTCCGCGACCGAGATCTCCGCGCCGGGTCGCAGCACCACGCAGGCCAACGGGCGCTCCTGCCACTTCGGGTCACGGACGGCCACGACACTGGCCTCGGCGACCTGCGGCATCGCCATGAGCGCTGCCTCCATGTCGACGGACGAGATCCACTCGCCTCCGGACTTGATGAGGTCCTTGGCCCGGTCCGCGATCACGAAGTAGCCGTCAGGAGAGCCGATGGCGATGTCGCCGGTGTCGAACCATCCGTCGTCGGTGAACTTCTCGCTCCCGTCCCCGCCGACGTAGGCGTCGGCGATCCAGGGGCCTCGCACGTGCAGCACACCCATCGACTCACCGTCGAACGGGAGCTCGACACCGGTGTCGTCACGGATGCTGACCTCGACGCCCGGGACCGGGAGCCCGGCGTAGGTGCGGGCCCGGTCGAGCAGGTCCTCGGCCGGCCAGTCGCGCATCTTCTCCTGCGGCCAGGCCAGCGAGGCGATGGGAGAGGTCTCCGTCATGCCCCAGGCCTGGACGAGATCGACGCCGAACTCGTCGCGGAAGCGAGAGATGAGCGCTCGTGGGGGCTGACCGCCACCGCACACCAGGTGACTCACGTCGGGGAGCGAGGTGACCCCGGCCGCCGCCAGCGCATCGGCGATGGCCAGCCACACGGTGGGGACGCCGGCGGCGATGGTCACCCGCTCAGCCACCAGCAGGTCGACCCACGCGGCGGCGTCGAGGTGGCCGGCGAAGAAGACCTGCTTGGCCGCCACCGCGGTGGCGGCATGAGGTACTCCCCAGGCGTTGGCGTGGAACATCGGCACCTGCGGGAGCACCGCGTCGCCCGGCCCGATCGCCAATGCCGCCGCCGAGGTCACGGCGAGCGCGTGCAGGAACGTCGAGCGGTGGGTGTAGAGCACGCCCTTCGGACGGCCCGTCGTGCCCGACGTGTAGCAGAGGCCCATCGGCTCGCGCTCGTCGATGTCGAGGGGCGGGTACTCGGTCAGCTCACCTTCGAGGAGCGACTCGTAGGCGAAGACGTCGCCATCGTGCTCGAACCCGGACGGCACCTCGTCGCCGAGGACGATGACGGTCTTCACGCTCGGGATGCGCCCGGCGAGCTCCTCCACGAGGGGGAGCAGATCGGTGTCGACCAACAAGACACGATCCTGGGCGTGGTCGATGATGTAGGCGAGCTCGTCGACCGAGAGCCGAGCGTTGAGCGTGTGCAGGACCCGACCGCTGCACGGCACCCCGAAGTAGGCCTCGAGGTGGCGATGGTGGTTCCAGGCGAGGGAGGCAACCATCGCGCCCCGCTCGACGCCGAGGTGGTCGAGGGCCCACATGAGCTGCTGGGCGCGCGCCGAGAAGTCCCGGTAGGTGTACCGGTGGACCTCCCCTGTCGTGAGTCGGCTCACGATCTCGGCGTCGCTGCGGCCGGCGTTGGCGAACAGCAGCCAACTGTTGAGGGGCCCGTCCATCATCGGTCGCTGGCACCCCCTCCGGTCTCAGAACTCGGCATCGAGCTCGATGATCTCGTCGGGCTCGGCATGGGCGCCTTCGACCCACTCCCCGTACTCTGCCAGCCCGGTCACGGTGGCGACATAGGCGGCGCAGGTCGGGTCGACCTCGACGCCGTAGCTCGTGAGCCGGCTGCACACCGGGGCGAACATGGCGTCGGCCATCGTGGGCCGCTCGCCGAAGAGGAACGGGCCGTCCTGACGCCCGAGGCAGTGTCGCCACACCTCGCAGATCCGGTCGATGTCGGCCTGAGCGCCGGAGAAGACCTTGAAGTCCTCGTGACGGGCCTTCACGTTCATCGGCATGGCCGAGCGGAGGCTGGCGAAACCCGAGTGCATCTCACCGCTCACCGAACGGCACAGCGCTCGGGAGCCGACGTCATCGGGGAGGAGCCCCGCCTCCGGGTGGGTCTCGGCCAGGTACTCGCCGATCGCGAGCGTGTCCCAGATCTCCAGCCCGTCGATCGAGAGGCAGGGAACGAGGAACGAGGGAGACATCAACAGCAGCTCGTCGCGCTGGGTCGGATCGGCGGCACTGCGCTCGACGACTTCGAAGTCGAGACCGGCGAACCGGCACATCAGCCACCCTCGGAGCGACCAGGCGCCGTAGTTGCGGCTGTTGATGGTGAGGGTCGCACTGGGCACAGTTCATCTTCTGCACAGTCATGCGACAGGACAACAACAGGCGAATGAACGCTGCATTTCAATAGGCCCTATCCCTACGCAACCACCCCCACGCGTGGTCTCATGTCGGCGACGCACGGTGTCGATCGTGTGTGGATCCCCACCGTTCCCTCCCCAACCAGGTGCCCTCAGATGCTCTACGGGCTGTACCAGGCCTCCGCCGACGCACTGCTGCCGATGCGCGCCGCGGCGAGGATCACGGCCGGGACCCTCAAGGCCCTCCCGTTCGGTCTGTCCGAGCACCCACTCGTGCGATCGGGGTGGGCGGCATCGGAGGTGTTCGCCGAGACCCAGCTGACCCACCAGCGCCAGCCGTTCGGGATCGAGAAGACCCGCACACCGCGCGGGATGGTGGAGGTGGTCGAGGAGGTGGTCGACGCCACGCCGTTCGGAACGCTGCTGCGGTTCCGCAAGGACGTCGACGACCCCGGGCCGCGGGTGCTGATCCTGGCGCCACTGTCGGGCCACTTCGCCACGCTGCTGAAGGACACCGTGGTGACGATGCTCCCCGACCACGACGTCTACATCACCGACTGGATCAACGCCCGCGAGGTCCCGCTGTCGGCCGGCCGGTTCGGGTTCGACGAGTACGTCGACCACGTCGTGCGGTTCCTCAACGTGCTCGGGCCGGGCTCCCACCTCCTCGCGGTGTGTCAGCCCTGCGTGCAGGCGCTGATCGTCACCGCGGTGATGGCCGAGAGCGGCGACCCGTGCGTGCCTCGCACTGTGACCCTCATGGCCGGCCCCATCGACACCCGGGTGAACCCCACCAAGGTGAACGACCTGGCGACGAGCATGTCGATCGAGCAGTTCGAGCGCAACGTCATCTCGACCGTCCCGCTGCGCTACCCCGGCGCTGGTCGCCGCGTGTACCCCGGATTCATGCAGATCACCGCGTTCCTCACCATGAACATGCCCCGGCACGTGAAGAGCCACTTCGACCTCTACAACGCGCTGGTCGACGGTGACGTGGAGGCAGCCCGCACCACGCGGGAGTTCTACGACGAGTACTTCGCCGTGCTCGACCTGACCGCGGAGTTCTACCTGGAGACGGTGGAGCGGGTGTTCCAGACCTGGGACCTGGCTCGGGGCGAGATGATGATCCACGGCCGCAAGGTCGACCCGGGTGCGATCACCAAGACCCTGCTGCTCACCGTCGAGGGCGAGCGCGACGACATCTGCTCGCTCGGCCAGACCATGGCGGCCCACGACCTGTGCTCGGGCCTCAGTCCGTACCTCAAGCGCCACCACCTGCAGGCCAACGTCGGCCACTACGGCGTGTTCTCCGGTCGCCGCTGGCGCAGCCAGGTGTACCCGCTGGTCCGCAGCACGATCGCATCCCGCGAAGAGGCCCGCCTCCTCTGACCCGTGGCGGGATTGTGGGGGCGGTGTCGTACCCCCTTCGTAGCGTTGGGTGCATGGGCAAGCGCACCGACGTCCTGACCTACATCCGCTCGCAGAGCCCGTTCGGCGACGAGCTCCCGATGCCGGGCTTCATCCACCGCGTTCGCCGGCCAGGCGCCCGCGCCGGCGTGGCCACCCTCGTCGTCGAGTCCGTCGAGGTCGACGGCGAGGAGGTGCGGGCCACCATCACCACCTACGACGGCCCGCTCTGCCCAGTCGGATGACGCGACGGGGTTCCGGACTCACCCACTGACACTCGGACTCCGAACGAACCACGGCTACGCTGCCACGCCGGGCGAGAAGCCCTACGGGCGCTTAGCTCAGCTGGCTAGAGCACCTCCCTTACAAGGAGGGGGTCGGGGGTTCGAGTCCCTCAGCGCCCACTGCTCTGACCTGGGAATATGCGGCATTTCGTTTCCACTGCAACCAGATCAGAAGCAAAGACACCGGAAAAGACACCGAACGACGCTCAGGCCGACATCGGTCACGGGAGACCCCGACCCCGGCGAGCTCGAAGGTCCCTTCATCGTCGAGTGGTGGTAGCGTCCGCGAGGCACGGGTAGCCCGTATCTCGCGATCTGCCTCCGCCATCGCTGCGCAGAATCGCTCGAGGAAACGGCATCGTGGAGCGGGTCTTGCACGCACAGACTCTGGGGGAATGCCTGCCATGAAAAGGTCTGAGGACACGATCGACCTCGTCATCCGCGGCGGCACGATCGTCGACGGCACGGGCGCTCCTGGATTCCAGGGCGACGTCGCCATCTCCGGTGACCGAATCGTCGCGGTCGGCGACGTCGGTGGAGCGACCGGCCGCGAGGAGCTCGATGCCACCGGCCTCGTCGTCGCACCGGGCTTCGTCGACGCCCACAGCCACATGGATGCCCAGGTGTTCTGGGATGACCTCGGCATGCCCGTCTGCTGGCACGGGGTCACCAGCGTGGTGATGGGCAACTGCGGGTTCACCGTCGCCCCCACCAACGACGATGCCCGCGAACTGGTGGTGCGCTGCCTGGAACGCGCCGAGGACATCCCTGCGTCCGCGATGTCCGCTGGCCTCCCGTGGTCGTGGCAGTCCTACGCCGAGTATCTCGACGCGGTCGAGACCACACCGAAAGGCGTCAACTACGCCGGCTCGATCGGGCACTCCGCGCTGCGCACCTTCGTGATGGGGGAGCGGGCGTTCGACGAGGACGCCACACGAGATGACATGGAGGCGATGGCCCGGGAGTTGCGCTCGGCTCTCGCCGCCGGTGCCGCCGGGTTCTCCACCTCGCGCAGTCGCGGTCACGCCACGAGCGACGGGCGGCCGGTCGCTTCGCGTCGCGCCACGTGGGAGGAGGTCAGCGCCCTTGTCGACATCGTCGGTCACGAGAGCAACGCCATCTTCCAGCTCGCCCAGGAACGTCACGGTGACCCTGAGGGGCAGCGGGAATGGCTCGACCGCTTCCAGCGGCTTGCCATCGAGAGCGGGGCACCGATCGTGTTCGGGATGTTCGCCAGCACACTCACGCAGGTCCCAATAGAGTTCGTCGACGAGACGGCAGCCCTCGGCGGTGAGATCTTCGTGCTCACCCACTCCCGCAACATCGTCTCGACCCAGTCGTTCCGCTCTCACCTCGCCTTCGACAAGCTGCCCGAATGGCAGGACCTTCGCCGTCGCCCTGAGGCCGAGCAGAAGGCCATGCTGCGTGACCCCGAGGTGCGGGCCCGTCTCGTGCACGCCGCCCACCACGGCGACTACGGGATCGCCTTCGGTCCCGAGGCCCGCAAGCCCGACTACGAGCACCTGCGGGTCCTCCTCACGCCGTACCCGGGGAACCCCTCCGTCGCCGAGGAGGCTCGACGTCGCGGGGTCGACCCGGCCGAAGCGCTGATCGACATCGCCCTCGAACACGACTTCGACGTGCTCTTCATGGAGGAGATCGTCAACCAGGACGAGGAACAGCTGCTCCGGCTCCTGCGTCATCCCCGCACCGCAATGGGCTTCTCTGACTCGGGTGCCCACGTCAGTCAGATCTTCGACGCCTCCATCTACAGCCACCTGCTCGGCTACTGGGTGCGCGAACGCGGCGCGATCGGTCTCGAGGAAGCGATCCAGATGATCACCAGCCGGCCCGCAGACATGTGGCGCCTCGCCGACCGAGGCCGACTCGCCCCGGGGCAGTACGCCGATGTCACCGTGTTCGATCCCCAGACCGTCGGCCCCCTGATGCCGGAGCTGGTGTCCGACGTTCCCGGCGGAACCCAGCGCTTCGAGCAGCGCGCCTCCGGCTTCGCGGCGACGATCGTGAATGGCACTGTGCTGACGCGCGACGGCGAAGCCACCGCCGCCCGACCTGGCCGGCTGCTGCGGGCCAGCGCGTTGGCGTGAGCGCCGAGCTAGAACCGGCCGCGATCGGTGGCCCTCAGCTCGAGGGCCGCACCGCCATCGTCACCGGCGGTCACACGGGCATCGGGCTGGCGGTCACCCGCCTGTTCGCCCGCCACGGCGCGAACATCGCCGTGTTCGGGCGCGACCAGACCGCCGGTGCCGCGGCGGTCGACGAAGCGGCGGCGCTCGGCGCCGAGGCCACCTTCGTGCCCATCGATCTGGGCGTCGCCGCCGCGATCGCACCTGCGGTCGAGTCGGTCATCGACACCTATGGCGGTGTGGACATCCTGGTCAACAACGCCGGCACCCGCGGGTTCCGGAACCGCAAGGGCATCGCGGGCCTGTTCGACATCGACGCCGACAACTGGGACTTCGTCCAAGCCATCAACACCCGGGCCCCGTTCCTCCTCATCCAGGCCGTGGGTCGCCACCTGATCGACCGCGGCAAGGGCGGCAACATCGTCAACGTCACCTCGAGCTCGGCGTTCATGGCCGCGCCCGCCTCTCTGCACTACGCGGCGTCGAAGGCGGCACTCACCTCCCTCACACGCACCTGCGCCGCCGAGCTCGGGCTGCACGGCGTGAACGTCAACGCGGTCGCCCCGGCGATCACCCGCACCGAGTACCGCCTCGCCCGCGGCACCGACGAAGGGTTCAAGCGCTCGGTCAGTGAGGGCCGCATGCAGAACCTCATGCATTCGGTGGCCGAACCCGAAGACGTCGCCGAGGCCGTGCTGTTCCTCTGCCTGCCCTCCAGCCGTCAGATCACCGGTCAGACCATCCACACCAGCGCCGGCCTCCTGGTCTGAGGAGCAGTCGCGGGGGTTCGAGTCTCTCAGCGCCCACCCATCCGACCTGCGATCACGCCCAACACGACTCGTGGCCGAGCGTGTTCAGGACCGCAGGAGCGGTGATCGCCGCCAGCCAGGCAACCCCGACCAGCGCGGCGACCAGGTGGTCGACGCTTCGACGACGGCGGGCAACGAGGACCGCCACGATCGTCCCGACCGCGGAAAGGGCGAGAGCGACGGCCCACAGCACCATCGCTCCTCTCGCGAACGGCGGATAGCCGTTGACGGGACAGCCGTGCGCATTCGTCGGACCGAGGTCGGATGCGTAGGGCCCAGAAGTGGCACCCGCGATGTTGGCGACCAGGACGACGATCGCGCACCAGTAGCAGCGCTGGGCGACAGAGACCAAGGACCCGTTCGCCGCAACCGGCGAGCGGCTCGCCGACGTCCGAGGTGCGTCGCAGCACACCGCGGAAGCGAGAGTCGTAGCGTGCGCAACGTGAGGGACGCTCCGTCGGGAACCGTCACGTTTCTCTTCACGGACATCGAGGGTTCGACGCGCCGGTGGGAGGAGCGGCCCGCGGAGATGCGCGTCGCCCTGGCCGTTCACGACGAGATCCTCCACGACGCCATCGAGATGCACGGTGGACACCTGGTGAAGAACACCGGTGACGGCGCCTTCGCCGTGTTCACCGACGCGCACGACGGCGTCGACGCGGCGCTCGCAGCCCAGGTCGCCCTCGCGACAGCGGAATGGCCCGGAGGCGTGGGGCTCCGGGTCCGCATGGGCCTCCACCTCGGAGCGGCGACGGTGCAGGACGGTGACTACGTCGGAACCGATGTGAATCGCACGGCCCGCCTGATGTCGGTGGCCCACGGCGGCCAGATCGTGTGCTCGCGTCCGGTCCGTGATCTGGTGAGCGATCGGTTCGCGCTGGTCGACCTTGGAGAGCATCGACTCAGGGATCTCTATTCGTCGGTGCACGTCTTCCAGGTCGACGTGCCCGGTTCGGAGTCGGCGTTCCCGCCATTGCGCTCACTCGATGCCCGTCCGGGGAACCTGCCCCGCCAGATCACGACCTTCGTCGGCCGCGAGACGTTGATCGCGTCGCTTGCTCGGTTGGTTCTGGATTGTCCCGTCCTGACGCTCACCGGAGTGGGTGGGGTCGGTAAGACCCGGCTCGCACTTCAGGTCGCAGCCGAGGTGGTGGCCGACTTCCCGGACGGCGCGTGGGTGTGCGAGTTCGCACCGGTGACCGATCGAGGTGCGGTATGGGACGCTCTGGCCACGAGCCTGCGGGTCCAGGTGCTGCCGGGCCGGACCCTCGAGGAATCCGTCCTCGAGTTCCTCGCGGCGAAGCAACTGCTGTTGGTGCTCGACAACTGCGAGCACCTCCTCCAACAGATCTCCGGCCAAGTCGACGCCATCACCCAACGATGTGAGCGCGTCACCGTCATCGCGACCAGCCGGGAAGGTCTCGGACTCGCCGGTGAGCGGATCGTGGCCGTTCCGACGTTGACGATTCCCGCCCACGAGGCCGACATCGAGACGCTGCTCGCCACCGACGCGGTCCGCCTCTTCTCGGACAGAGCCAATGCCGCGAACGCCGACTTCAGGCTCAGCGACCACAATGCCAGCACCGTTGGGGTGCTCTGCCGCCGACTCGACGGGATCCCGCTCGCCATCGAGCTCGCTGCGGCCCGGGTGCGGTCGTTGGCGCCGGAGGATCTCGTGGCTCGCCTCGACCAACGGTTCAAGCTCCTCTCCCGGGGGTCCCGCTCCGCCCTCGAGCACCATCAGACGCTCCGCAGCACCATCGACTGGTCGTACGACCTGCTCGACCCGGCCGAGCGCCACGCGCTCGACCGTCTCTCGGTCTTCGCTGGGAGCTGCGATCTGACCGCCGCCGAGTCGGTGCTCGTCAGCGATGACCTCGACGTTCTCGATGCAGCGGATGTGCTGGGTCAGCTCGTCGACAAGTCGCTCGTCGTCGCCGAGGCCGACGAGCTCGATGGCGGAGTGCGGTACCGGCTGCTCGAGAGCATCCGCCAGTACGCGGCGGAGCGACTCGCCGTCGACGGGGAGACCGCCGCCGTGCGACGCCGCCACGCCGACCACTACGTCGGTGTCGCCGAGACCGTGGGTCCACACCTCCGCAATGGAGACCAGATCGAGTGGGCCCACGCCGCACTGCGCGACCTCGACAACTTCCGGGCGGTGCTCGAATGGAGCGCCGACGAGCCCTCCTCCGACCACGCGCTGCGACTTGTTGCGCCCTTCACCGTCACCGGCATGGCCATCGGCGTGGCCGCTCTCGACTGGGCTGAGGTGGCCAGCGCCATTCCGGGCGCAGCCGACCACCCGCTGTACCCGGAGGTGGCGGCGTTCGCCTCGCTAGGAGCGACCTTCGCCGCCGACTTCGAGCGGGCCGAAGCTCGCGTCGTGGCCGCAGAGCGCACCCAGGCGGCGCTGGGCACCCCCGTCTCGCCGGTGCTGACCGCGCGAGCGGTCCTGGCCATCTTCCAGGGCGATCCCGAACGGGCTCGTCGTTACTCCGAGGAGTGGGTGGAGATCGCACGCGCGGCCGCCGACCCGTACGAGCTGTCCCATGCCCTGCTGCCGTTGGCCGGGACGCACCACGCCGAGCCTGACATTGCGATCATCCTGCTCGAGGAAGCGATCGAGGTCAGCCGTTCGGGACACATCGCCAACTCCCTGTCCATCGCCCTTCCGTTCCTGGCCGGACTGCTCCCGAAGGAAGACTCCGTCCGAGCGCTCACGCTCCTCGACGAAGCCATCGAGGTCAGCACTCGACTCGGCGACCGTTGGGGCGTCTCCCTGGTGACCAGCGCCAAGGGGAGCATGGCCTACCAGCACGGTGACCGCGAGACGACCCTGTCGTCGGCGGTCGAGATGGCCGAGCAACGGATCGAGATCGGCGAGCTCTCGTCGATGAGCCTGCCGTTCTATCTCGGGGGCCTGGTGCTGTACGAGCTCGGCTGTCCGGAGCCGGCCGGCGTGCTCATCGGGAAGGCGGACGCCATCGTCCACACCAATGTGATGGGCGAGCCACTGACATCGGTCCTCCAGCACGGCGAGATCACCCTGCTGGAGGTTCGTGACCAACCGGGCTTCGCGGCATTGGCCGACCGAGGCGCGGCACTCGGGAACGCGGCGGCCACCGAGTACCTGCGCGCCCAGTCCGACGCCCTCCTGCGAGGAAGCCCACGCGCGGGTGACCCGTAGCCCACC
>DATDIY010000431.1:0-2133 GCA_036520815.1 Acidimicrobiales bacterium | reverse complement strand
CCCATCCCGACGACGAGCGCTACCAGCCGCTGT
Organism: Acidimicrobiales bacterium; assembly: GCA_036520815.1. Classification (GTDB taxonomy): domain Bacteria; phylum Actinomycetota; class Acidimicrobiia; order Acidimicrobiales; family Acidimicrobilacustridaceae; genus CAMFLJ01. Next base: position 2,100 of record DATDIY010000431.1, on the reverse strand, counting down.
TCGGCTCCACCGTGACCACGCCGTTGTTCGGGGTCGAGGTCCCGATGCTGGCCCATGAGCTCGCCGACCCGGAGAAGGGCACCGGGGTCGCCATGATCTGCACTTTCGGCGACACCACGGACGTCACCTGGTGGCGTGAGCTCGACCTGCCCACCAGGGCGGTGATCCGCCCCGATGGCCGGTTCCAGGAGGAAACACCTGAGTGGCTCACCGGCGAGGGCGCGGCCGTCTACGCCCAGATCGCCGGGCTGTTCGCCAACCAGGCGCGATCCAAGATGGCCGAGCTGCTCGCCGACTCCGGGGATCTCGACGGTGAGCCCCGCCCGATCATGCACCCGGTCAAGTTCTACGAGAAGGGGGAGAGGCCCCTCGAGATCATCACCAGCCGGCAGTGGTACATCCGCAACGGGGGACGCGAGGACAAGCTGCGCAAGGAGCTGCTGGCCCGCGGCGAGGAGCTGCATTGGGTGCCCGACTTCATGGGGGTCCGCTACGCCCATTGGGTGGAGGGTCTGACCGGTGACTGGCTCATCTCCCGCCAGCGCTACTTCGGGGTCGCCATCCCGTTGTGGTATCCAGTCGACGACGAGGGGGAGCCCGATTACGACCACCCGATCGTCCCCGACGTCGATCGACTCCCCATCGACCCGAGCTCCCACGTCCCCGACGGGTACGAGGAGCAGCAACGGGGCCAGCCGGGCGGCTTCGTCGGCGACCCTGACATCATGGACACCTGGGCCACCTCTTCACTGACACCGCAGATCGCCGGGCACTGGGTCGACGATCCCGAGTTCTTCGCCCGGGTCTTCCCCATGGACATCCGCCCCCAGGGTCCGGAGATCATCCGGACCTGGCTGTTCTCGTCCACGGTCCGCTCCCACTTCGAGCACGGCGCCCTCCCCTGGCACACCGCCACGATCAACGGCTGGATCCTCGACCCCGACCGCAAGAAGATGTCGAAGTCGCGGGGGAACGTGGTGACCCCGATGCCGCTCATCGAGGAGTACGGCTCGGAGGCGGTGCGGTACTGGGCGTGCAACGGCCGGCCCGGCGTCGACACCGCCGTCGACTTCGGGGTGATGAAGATCGGGCGACGTCTCGCCATCAAGATCCTCAACGCCTCCCGTTTCGCCCTCGGTTTCTCCGAGGAGGACGTCGACCCGTCCCGGGTCTCCGACCCGGTCGACCGGTCGATGCTCTCCGGGCTCGCCGAGGTCGTGAACACGGCCACCGCCGCCTTCGAGTCCTATGACTACGCCCGCGCCCTCGAGGTCGCCGAGAAGTCGTTCTGGAACTGGACCGACGATTACGTCGAGCTGGTGAAGAGCCGCGCCTACGAAGGTGGCCCCGGTGCCGACTCGGCGCACGCCGCCCTGCAGCTCGCCCTGAGTGTCTACCTGCGTCTCTTCGCCCCGTTCCTGCCCTTCGTCACCGAGGAGGTGTGGAGCTGGTGGAAGGACGGGTCGGTGCATCGGGCCCGCTGGCCGGAGAGCTCCGAGTTCGATGGGATCGATGGCGACCCAGCGGTCCTGGCGGCGGTGTCGCCGGTGTTGGGAGCGGTGCGCCGGGCCAAGTCGGACGCCAAGGTCTCGATGCGGGCCGAGGTCGCGAGCATCGTCGTCACCGCCGATGGGCACACGCTGGCTGCAGTGCGACAGGGCGAGACCGACCTGCTCGCCGCCGCCCGGGCCACCTCCCTCGAGTACGTCGAGGGCGACTTCGGCGTGGTGGTGACCCTCGTCTGACAGGAGTCTGGCGACGGATCTACCGGCTCAGCGTCTCCGACCGAGCACCCGGTCGATCTCAGCCAGCCTTTCGGTGATGGTCTTCTCGTCGCCCTGGTCGCCGGGGAGGTAGAGGGCGGCCGGAGTCACCCCGTCCGGGAAGTACTGCTGGGCGACCACGCCCCCGGGGTGGTCATGGGAGTACTCGTATCCCTCACCGTGGCCCAGTTCGGCCGCTCCCCGGTAGCCGCTGCCCCGGAGATGGGGCGGGACGTTCGGAGTCGGCCCACTCTGGACCATCTCCCGGGCGGCGCCGATGGCGCGTCCGACCGAGTTCGACTTCGGTGCGGTGGCCAGGAACAAGGTGGCATGCGCC
>DATDIY010000430.1:0-22498 GCA_036520815.1 Acidimicrobiales bacterium | reverse complement strand
TCGCGAGGTTGAACGACGGACGCGTCGTCGTCTTCGTGGAGGCGCCGGATCGCCGGATGCTGCGCCGCACCCAGAAGGCCGACTTCGGTTGGGGCTCGTGGGCCGCGACGGGCGCAAAGAGCCTCTGACCGGCCACTGACGCTCGATGCACGCCATGAACTAACATCGCTGTCACCAAACGCCGGCACCATGGGGGTTCGACGGTGAGCGTGGCCGACAGCGACATCTACTACGACCCGTACGACTTCGAGATCGACGTCGACCCGTACCCGCTCTGGAAGCGGATGAGGGACGAGGCGCCGCTCTACTACAACGAGAAGTACGACTTCTACGCCCTGAGTCGGTTCGACGACGTCGAGAAGGGCCTCCTCAACTGGAAGACGTTCATCTCGGGCAAGGGGATGATCCTCGAGCTGATCCGGTCGGGCATCGCGTTCCCGCCCGGCAACGTCCTCTTCGAGGACCCGCCCATCCACGATGCCCACCGCGGCATCCTCTCCCGGGCGTTCACCCCCCGGAAGATGCGGGGCCTCGAGCAGGAGATCCGCGACTACTGCGCCCGCACCCTCGACCCGCACGTGGGTTCCGGCGGCTTCGACTTCATCGCCGACATCGGCGCCCCCATGCCGATGCGGGTGATCTTCATGCTGCTCGGGGTCCCCGAGCAGGACCAGCAGGCGCTGCGGAACCAGATCGACGCCAGCATCCGCCTCGAGGCAGGCGCCCCGCGCGACGACTTCCACACGGACGTGCTCGCCAAGTCGGCCGAGATGTTCGAGGCCTACCTCGAGTACCGCGAGGAGCACCCCTCCGACGACATCATGACCCAGCTCCTGACGGCGGAGATCGACGACGGCGGCACCACGCGTCGTCTCTCTCGTGCAGAGGTCCTGACCTACGTCAACAACATCGCGGCAGCCGGGAACGAGACCACCACCCGCCTGATCGGATGGATGGGAAAGACGCTGGCCGAGCACCCCGACCAGCTGCGCCAGATCGCCGAGGACCACAGCCTGATCCCCCAGGCGGTGGAAGAGGTCCTGCGCTTCGAGGCGCCGTCGCCGATCCAGTCGCGCTACGTCAACGCCGACACCGAGCTGTACGGCCAGGTGGTGCCCGAGGGCAGCGTGATCTCGCTGCTCAACGGCTCGGGCAACCGCGACGAGCGCGAGTTCGGTCCCACCGCCGGCGAGTTCGACATCCACCGCCGGATCGGCCACCACCTGAGCTTCGGGTACGGCCTGCACTTCTGCATGGGCGCCAACCTGGCCCGTCTCGAGGCCCGCATCGCCCTCGAGGAGGTGCTCAAGCGCTTCCCGCACTGGGAGGTCGACTACGGCAACGCCGAGCAGGCGCGGACCTCGACGGTCCGGGGCTGGGAGAAGCTGCCCGTCCTGACCCGCTGAACCGCCGCCCGCCGCCACCGGCCGCCGCCCGACGGGTGGTGCGTCAGGCGGGGTGAGCGCGGAGGAACTCGACGATGTGGGCCTGGGCCTCGACCTCACCGGGCCCGGTCCAGGGGCCGATGTGGCTCCCGCCCTCGATGTCGTGGCGCTCGACGTTGCGGAGCTGCTGGGCCGCCCGGTCGCTGTGCTCGGGCGCCACGTCGCTGTCGATGGTGCCGTGGACGAGCAGGACCGGCGCGGTGATCGATCCCAGGCCGAGGTCGTCCATCACCGGGAACTGGGCCACGTCGTTCTCCAGCCCCGGGCGACGGCCGGCGATGATCGCAGCGAGGTCGAGCACGAACGCCCGCTTGTCGTCATCGGCCCAGATCTCGTCGACCAACGTCTTCAGCTGGCTCTTGTCGAAGCTTCCCTCCTCGGCCAGCGTCGCCTTGATGAGCGACTTGCCCGAGTGCCGCACCATCTCGTCGATGATCCACTTGCCGTACCGACGCTCGAGGATGTGGCCGGAGAACGACCGCGGGATGGTGTGGCGCCCGCTCAGGGCGGCGATCGGTACGAGCGCGGCCACCCGATCGGGATGGTCGGCGGCGAGGCGGTAGGAGGAGGGTCCGCCGCCGGACCAGCACACCACCGCGAACCGGTCGATGCCCAGGCTGTCCATCACCGCGAGCTGCATCTGACCCTGCACCGCGGGAGTGGCGTTGTCGTCGGTGAGGGGAGTGTCGAGGTAGCCGGGCCGGGATGGACAGATCACCCAGAAGCCGGCGGCGACGAGGAACCGGGTCATGAGCTCGCCCGCGTCGCAACCGCCGGGCGAGCCGTGCACGAACAGCACCGGGCTGCCCGAACCGACCTCCAGGTACTGCATGGGCCCCGCCGGGGTGTCCACCACGGTGCCCAGCCTCACGTCGTCAGCCACAGGTCCTCCTCACGTGTCGAAAGCTCCGGTTGCGAACGCCAGTGCCAGCGCCGTGAGCGACATGCCCTCGACGATCCGTCCATCGGTCAGCGCGGCGCGGACATCGTCGAGCGGGACCCACTCGATGCGCTCCGACTCCGACGGATCGGTCGGCTCGCCGACGTGCTCGGCACCGTTCGAGAAGTACAAGTGGAACACCTGGTCGACACCCCCCGGCATGGGGTTGTAGCCGGCGAGGTGCTTCGTGCTGAGCGGGCGCCAGCCCGACTCCTCCACCGCCTCCCGCACGGCGCCCTCTTCGGGCGACTCGCCCTCGTCGAGGCCGCCGGCGGGGATCTCCCAGCCCCACTGGTCGGTGATGAACCGGTGACGCCAGAGGAGGAGCACGCACCGGCTCCGGGGGTCGAACAGCACCGTGCCGGCCGCGGGGCGAGGGAAGCGCAGCACGTGGTGCTCGAAGCGACGGCCACCCGGGATCTCGACGTCGACCAGCGCGAGCGACATCCAGTCGCTCTCGTGGAGGTAGCGCTCGCCGTGGACCGTCCAGCGCACGATGTCCCGATCAGCTCAGCAGGTCGTTGAGGGCGTCGACCGACGGGGCGAAGAAGAACGACCCCGACACCGGCCGGGAGAAGTCGGTGAGCCGGTCGCGGGGCCCGTCCCCCAGCCCGAACATGTTGTGCAACATGACCTCGAAGCGCCGCAGCTCAGCGGAGAACGCGAGGAAGTAGAGGCCGTGCTCGGCCAGCGTCCCGAACGGCGTCGACCGGCGGTAGATCTCGGCTTCCTCGCCGTCGATGTCGACCTCGACCCGGGCGATGTGGGCGTTCGCCGGTTTGGTGTCGTCGTCCATCTCGATGCTGTCGGACTTGGTGCGGCCGAAGACCCGCTCCTGCTCCCGCACCGACAACGCGTGGAAGGCCCCGAGATCGTGGATCCACCGCTGGGCGAGCACGAACGCCCCACCGGCGCCCGCCGACCCACTCGGCACGAGTGCCACCTCGGCGGCCTCCTCCGAGGGCGGGTTGGCGCTCCCGTCGATGAACCCGGTCAGGTCACGGCTGTCCTTGTAGACGAACGCCGGCTGCTCGAGCTCGACGGTGGCGACCTCCGCCAGGGCGACCGCAGCAGCGCGGGCAGTGTCGAACGCGACGTCCTCGCCGGTGCCGTGGACCCAGAGCCAGATGTCGTGCTGGGTCGCCGGGGCCGAGGTTCCGTCCAGACCGTCGATCGGGGAGAAGGCGCGAAGCTCGGCCGGGGCCTGCCCCGGGGAGAGTCGGCTCCACAGCTCGGGTCCGAGCCCGAGCACGAGGTTGACCCCACCCGCGGTGACCTGCGGCTCACGGAGCTGGCGCAGTCCGTCGAGGACTGCGGCGTCGGTCGCGTCGGACCGCACCGACAGCTCGAGGTGGTAATGGCTTCTGGTGCCCTGAGCGAAGATGCCGGGCTGAGGGATGGGGGTCGGCGCCACGCCCGAACCCTACCGATCGCTGCGAGAGGGCAATGACGAGACCGGCGCTCGTCGATCAGACCTCCGAGCCGAGGGCCTCGTCGAGCTCCTCGGATGTCATCAACACGGCCCGGGCCTTCGAGCCCTCGGAGGGGCCGACCACCCCACGCTGCTCCAGCAGGTCCATGAGCCGTCCGGCCCGGGCGAACCCGACGCGCAGCTTGCGCTGCAGCATCGAGGTGGAACCAAGCTGGGAGCGCACGATCAGCTCCATGGCCTGACGCACCAGCTCCTCGTCGTCGTCGTCGCCCCCGCCACCAGCACCGGCGCCCATGGCTCCACTGCTGGTCGACGAGCCGTCGTCGGTGCCCTGCACGGCGGCGTCGTCGTAGGCGGTCTCGGGAGATTGGCGGCGCCAGGCGGCGACCACGTTGCGGACCTCGGCCTCGGTCACCCACGCGCCCTGGATGCGCTGGGCGACGCTGGAGCTCGGTCCGAGCAGGAGCATGTCACCCCGGCCGAGCAGCTTCTCGGCGCCGCCCTGGTCGAGGATGACCCGGCTGTCGGCGAGGCTGGCCACGGCGAAGGCCAGGCGGGCCGGCACGTTGGCCTTGATCACGCCGGTGATGACGTTGACCGAGGGACGCTGGGTGGCGATCACCAGGTGGATGCCGACGGCTCGGGCCATGGCGGCGATGCGGGTGATCGACTCCTCGACGTCGCGCGCCGCCACCATCATCAGGTCGGCGCGCTCGTCGCCCACGACGAGGATGTACGGCAGCCGGTGGTACTCGAGACCGGCATCGGGATCCTGATAGAGGTCACCCCGGTCGAAGGCGTCGTTGTAGCCGCCGATGTCGCGGTAACCGACCTCGCTCAGCAGGTCGTAGCGCCGCTCCATCTCCTTGACCGCCCAGGCCAGCGCGTTGGCGGCCTTCTTCGGGTTGGTCACCACCTGGGTGAGCAGGTGAGGCAGGCGGTTGTACTGGCCCATCTCTACCCGCTTGGGGTCGACGAGGATCAGCCGGACCTGGTCGGGAGTCGACCGCATCAGGATCGACGTGAGCAGCGAGTTGAGACACGACGACTTGCCCGCACCGGTCGCGCCGGCGATGAGGATGTGGGGCATCTTGGCCAGATCGGCCATCACCGCCCGACCGTTGATGTCGCGGCCGATGGCGACCTCGAGCGGGTTGGTGGCCGCTCGGGCCTCGGGCGAGGCGAGGATGTCGCCGACCGCGACGAGCTGACGGTTGTCGTTGGGCACCTCGACGCCGATGGCCTGCTTGCCCGGGATGGGGGCGAGGATGCGGACGTCGGCCGCGGCCATGGAATAGGCGATGTCCTTGTGGAGGCTGGTGACCCGGGAGACCTTCACGCCCGGCCCCAGCTCGAGCTCGTAGCGGGTGACCGTCGGACCGACCACCATGCCGACGAGGCGGGTCTGCACGCCGTGCTCGGCGAGGGCGGCCTCGAGCACCCGGCCGCGCTCCTCGACCATCGCCCGGTTGACCTCCTGGTGCTCCGAGCGGTCGAGCAGCTTCATGGCCGGCAGCTTCCAGACGATCGGCTTGGCGGCCGGATCGACCGCCATGGCGAGCTGCTCCACCTCGGTCGGCGCGTCCTCCGCGGTCGGGACGTGGATGTCGAGCTCGTCGTCGAGCGCCGGATCCAGGTCGTCGGCGTGGCTCGAGGCGTCGTCCTCCCCGGCCACGAAGACCCGCAGCCCGTCGGCGGCCATCGCGTCGACCGGGTCGGCCTCGTCATCGACCAGCTCGGGCAGCATCGGCTCCGGCTTGGCCTTGCGCTTGCGCTTGGGCTTGTCGCCCTCGTCGAACTGGTCGTAGATCGTGATGCCGTCGTCGGTGTGGATGACCCGACCGTTCTCGCCGCCGACCTCGAACAGCGAGTCCACGCCGCGCCGCAGCACCCCCTGCACGGGCTTGACGCCGTCCGCCGTCTTGCGGGCCGCGGTGCGGACCGAGATGCCGGTCGCCACCACGACGCCGACGAGCCCGACGGCCACGAAGACGAGCGCCGCGCCCCAGACCGCCAACAGGTCGCCGAGCGGGTTGCCGACGACAGCACCGAGGTAGCCCCCGGCGTCGATGAACTCGTCCACCGGCGCGCCCCACTGCGGCCGTCCGCGGATCAGGTGCAACAACCCGGCCGCCGCGACGACCACGAGGGCCACGCCCACGACGACGCGGGGCGCGCGCGACGACGTGTCGTCGTCGTGGCGGGGGCCGCGCAGGAGCAGGACGCCGGCGACAACGAGGCCGAGCGGGGCCAGGACACGCAGGCCACCGACGAGGGCGCCCGACGCGTCGGCCAGACCGGCGCCGAGCGGGCCGGCGAGGTCGGCGTAGACACCGAGTCCGGTGAGGAGGCCGAGGGCGAGCAGGGCAACGCCCCACACGTCGTGGCCGTGGCCGGCGAAGGCTTCACGGAACGCGCTCGGTTGCGGGGCGCGAACAGCCTTGGTCGAGCGGCCCTTGGGCGGGGCGGACCGACGATTCGAGGTGCGACTGGACGATCGTTGCTTGGTGGCCACGTGACGCGCGCTTCTTCCCGGGGCCCCACTCCGCACGCCGATGCGAAGGCTACCGGGGTGGCGTGGCGGGCCGGTGGACCGCCGTCAGCTCGAGGCCGGCGGCGCCGTCCACAACATCTCGATACCGAGACCGAGCATCGCCGTGCTGACCAGCTCGATCCGGACGCCGAGAGGGTCGAAGTGGTACGCCCAGGCCGGGGCACCGTCGGGCATGAGACCCCCGCACTCCCAGGTCCAGCCCCGCTCGACGAGCAGCTTCGAGGTGCGTTCCACATCGGCGCACCAGTAGCCGAAGTGGTGCAGGCCCGACGTGCTGGGCTGGAAGGGAGTTCCGGGGGCGGCTCGCACGAGCTCGATCCGCGGCAGCGTCACCGAGTACTGCAGCCGCTGGTCGTAGGTCACCGGACCGTCGGGCGTCAGCATCGTGTACTCGAGCTCCATGTCAGGACCGAACTGGTAGCCCAGTACATCCTCGAACCAGGAGCGGGACGTCTCGAAGTCGTCGACGACGATGCCGACGTGGAACTGATCAGCGGGATCGAGCAGCATCATCCGACCTCCACGACGACTTTGATCGCACCGTGCTCACGGTCGCCCGCCACCCGGAACGCCTCTGCAGCGTCCTCCAGCGCGAAGCGGTGGGTGATGAGCGAGTCGGCCAGCTCCGGTCGCCCGGCGAGCATCGACGCCGCATCCTGCATGTCGCTCCCGTGGGAGTGCATGCAGTAGCCCATCGACGTGACGAGGGTGACCTGCTTGGTGAGCAGATGGGTGAAGGGCACCTCGAGGTTCCCGGAGAACACGCCGAGGATCACGACCGTGCCGCCGGGGCGCACCAGCTCGACGCAGCGGGCGATGGAGCTGGAGGTGGCCGCCGCCTCGACGACGAGGTCGTAGAGCCCGTCGGGCTCCCCCGCCCCGAGGCGCTCGCGGATCTCGTGCTGGTGCGGGTGACGCACCTGCATGTCGACCTCGGTCGCTCCCTGGGCCTGCGCGGCAGCGGCGGCGAGGAGGCCGACCGAGCCGCCGCCGACGACGGCCACCCGGCGCCCGTGGCCACCTCCCCCGATGCGCACGCCGTGCCATGACACGGCGGCCGGTTCCACCAGCGAGCCATCGGCCAGGTCGAGCCCGTCGGGCAGGGGAACGAGGCGGTTGGCGGGGGCCCGGAACTGCTCGGCCATCCCACCGTCCTCCATGATCCCCAGGGCCCGCCGCGTGGCCTGGTCGCAGAGGTTGATGCGCCCGTCGAGGCAGTACTCGCACTCCCCGCAGCCGTAGAGGCCTTCGACGGCAACCGCCGTGCCGTCGGCGCTCACTCCGGTCAGCTCGTGGCCGAGGACCTTCTGGGTGCCGTACCGGAGGTACAGCAGGTCCGACGCGCAGATGCCCACCGCGTGCATGGACAGCAGCTCACCCTCCCCCGGCGGGTCGTCGACATCGACGAGCACCGGTCGCCCTTCACTCCCGCGCACGGCTCGCATCGCACCCTCCCCCTCGACGGCCGCCTTCCCCCGAGGACGACCGCTTCTGACACTAGCGTCATCCCGGGCGGTCCGGGCGGGCTCAGAAGCGGAAGCGGGCGCTGCGAGGTCCCAGCTCCTCGCTCGTGCCGAAGGCCCAGACCGTCGTCGGCCGATGCTCGAACAAGGCGTACGGGGGAGGCCCGGCGGTCGGGGCGCCGTACGGCGCGTCGTACTGGTCGCCGTCCACGACCGGCGGCCACCCGTACTTCTCGCGATAGATGGCCGCGATGCGCTCGAGCGTCGGATGGTCGGTGACCCGACGCGCCACCGCCTCCACGACCACGTCGACCTCGTCGTCTCGCGTGGTGATCGTCGAGCGCGGCACCCGCTCGAGGTTCCGGGCCTTCACCGCACCGAGGCTGGAGGTCGACCAGAGCGAGCCGGCGTCGTACACACCGAGCACCGGACGCACGTGTGGAGGGCCGCCCTCCCGCGTCGTCGCCAGCCAATAGAAGCGGGTTCCGATGAGGGTCTCGAACACCCGCTCCCAGTGGATCGGGTCAGCGGCAGGGTCGGCGATCGGCTCGGTCGAGACCGGACCAGGGTCGGTTGGAGCAGTCACGACGGTTCCTCCTGTGGCGTCCAGGAGATCCGACCGAGCCAGCGGTCCGGAGTCATCGGTCGGTCAGGCCACCAGCGGACCGTGGTCCCGGCAGGAGGCATCCCACCCGGCCGGGTGGACCTTCACCCGCAGCCGGCGACCGCAGGTCGGGCAGAAGCGCGGTGGGTCGAGCTGGCGGCGACACGCCATCTGCGGGTGCTCGGCGCGCGCCGTGCCACACCAGATGCAGTAGGTGGCCTCGGGCTCGGCCACGACCGACCGCCTAGAACGCCTTGGAGAGGGCGCCGATCGGCATGGCGAGGTCATCGAGCATCTGGAGGTCCTCGCCGGGCGAGCGCCCGAGCGTGGTGAGGTAGTTCCCGACGATCAAGGCGTTGATGCCCGACGTGAGCCCGAGCGCCTGCAGCTCCCGAAGGGTGACCTCGCGGCCGCCGGCGTAGCGCAGGATCACGCTGGGAAGCGCCAGACGGAACAGGGCGATCCAGCGGATGGCCTCGAGCGGCTCGACCAGCGGCCGGCCGCTGAACGGCGTGCCCGGGCGGGGGTTGAGGAAGTTGATCGGCACCTCGGCCGGCTCGACCGCTCGGAGCTGGCCGATGAGCTCGAGGCGCTGATCGACGCTCTCGCCCATGCCGAGCAGCACGCCGCAGCACAGCTCCATGCCGTGCTCGCGGACCAGCTGACAGGTGTCGAACCGCTCTGCCCAGCTGTGGGTGGTGACCACGTTCGGGAAGAACGACTCGGCCGTCTCGAGGTTGTGGTTGTAGCGGTGGACCCCGCCTTCGGCGAGGCGACGGGCCTGGTCGTCGGTGACGATGCCGGCACTGACAGCAACGTTGAGCCCCGCCTCTTCCTGCACGATCGGCACCAGCTCGAGGATCCGCTGCATGGTGCGCTCGTCGGGCCCCCGGATGGCCAGCACGATGCAGAACTCGCTGGCGCCGAGCGCAGCAGTCTCCTTGGCGGCGGCGATGACGTCGTCGGTGTCGAGGAACGGCGTGGCCTGCACCGGCGACTCGAACTGGGCCGACTGGCTGCAGAAGTGGCAGTCCTCGGGGCACCCACCGGTCTTGGCCGAGAGGATCCCCTCGACCTCGACGGTGTCGCCGCACCACTCGAGGCGGACCTCGTGGGCGAGCGCCGCCAGCGAGGGAACGGACGCATCGGGGACGTCGGCCAGCGCCTCGAGCTCAGCGGCGGTGAGCTGGCGCCGCTCGTCGAGCAGCGCCACCTGGGCGTTGCGGATCACCTGCCGGGCTGCCTCGGGAGTGAGCCGGAGGCGCTCGGGGGCCGCCGTGCGGGGGTTGGGGCTCAGAGCGACGGGCACGTCCGACATAGCGGACAAGGCTACGTGGCGCCCCACCCACCGGGCGAAAGGGCCCTCCACCCCCGAAGGTGGTTCGCCTCGTGACGCCCCGCCGCGCCTGGCGTACCAGCTTCGGGGGACGGGCCCGCTAGTAGGTGTCGATCGTCATCACCTTGGCGTCGGTCGAGTCGAGGACCTCGTCGAGCCTGGCGGCGATCTCCTCGGGGCTGACGCCGCCGCTCTCGTTGACGATGCCGTGGGTCTCGATGAGGGCCAGGCGCAGCACCGTGCCTCCGCCGCACACGAAGGTCTCGCCCGTGACCTCGCAGGACTCGTGGGCGAAGAAGATCACCGCGGCCGAGGCGTACTCCGTGGGCATGGTGTCGAACGAGTGCTCGAAGGTCTCCGGTGGCTGGTCGTAGTGGAGGGCCATCCGTTCGGGGGTGACCATGCGGGTCTTCCCTCGCGGCGAGATGGCGTTGACCCGGATCCCGAGGCGACGCCCGTCGAGGGCGAGGGCCTTGGAGAGCGAGAGCACGCCGCCCTTCGCCCCCGAGTAGGCGGGGGCCTTGGGGACGTTGCCGGTCGTGGCCTCCGACGCGGTGCACACCACGTTGCCGCCGGACGCCTCGAGGTGGGGCCAGGCGGCCTTGGTCATCCAGAGCGTCGTGAAGAACTGGTTGTCGACCATCCGGATCAGCCGCTCGCTGGTCTGGTCGGCCAGCCAGTCCGGGTCGGAGATGCCGGCGTTGTTCACCAGCACGTCGAGCTTGCCGTAGGCGTCGATCGCCGTCTGCACGACCCGCTGAGCCTCTGTCTCGACGGCGCAGTTGGCGAGCACGGCGGTGGCCTCGCCGCCCGCGTCCCGGATCTCCTGTACCACCGACCGGGCCGGCTCCTCGGACCAGCCGATGCCGTCGACCTCCATCCCGTAGTCGGCCACCACCACGCTGGCGCCCCGTCGTGCCAGCTCCCGGGCGTGGGATCGACCGAATCCCCGTCCTCCGCCCGTCACGATCGCAACCTTGCCGTCGAAGCGCAGCTCGTCCACCATGCTCGTCCCCTCTTCCCCGTTGACGTACGCCGAGCGGACCCGCTCGCGACCGGGCGGACCGTATCGACCCGCGTGGACGGCGGCAATCCCCGAGGTGAGTTGCGCCAACCGGTCCGCAGGGCAAGTCGACCAGCGTCTGGGATGCCGAGCGTCGAGTCGCGGGCTCCCCGGCCTACGAGGTCTCGGACACGTAGAAGCGGTTCCCGTCCGGGTCGAGGAACGAGAACATCAACGGGACCGAGTCCCAGTCGAGGAGCTCGCCGACGTCGAGTCCCTGGGACGAGACCCTTGCGTGCGCCGCCGCTGCATCGGGGGTCTCGAGACGGATGCCGGTGTCGATGCCGACCGGCGCCTCGGGACCAGCCTGGACGATCGAGATGGTCGCACCGCTGTCGGCCGGCGCCATCTCGATCCACCGGAACCCAGGCTGCAGCTCGACATCCATGGTCTCCGTGAAGCCGAGCCCGACGAAGAGCGTCTTGGCGCGCTCCTGGTCGGTGACCGGCACGGCAACGGTCCGGACGCTCGTGAACGTTGGGGTTTCCATACCAGGTCAGACCGGCCGAACCCGGCAACCTCATCGGTCGCCCGATCAGACCTCCAGTTACGCTTCGGATCGATGGGGACGAACGTGGTGGTGGGGGCCGCGTCGGGTATGGGCGCGGCCGTCGCACGGGCCATGGCGCCACGAGGCCGCCTGCTCCTCGCGGACATCGACGCCGATGGCGTCGGCCGGCTGGCGATGGAGCTGGGTGGGGACGTCGAGAGCATCGGGTGCGACGTAACCCGGCCCGACGAGGTCGACGCCCTCGTCGACGCCATCGGGCCCGAGCTCACCGTGTTGCAGGTCCCGGCCGGGATCTCGGGAACGATGGCACCAGGTCGGCGGGTCCTGGAGGTGAACCTCGTGGGGATGGCGAGGCTGCTCGACGCCGTCGAGCCCCTGGTGCGGCCAGGGTCGGTGGCGGTGTGCTTCTCGTCGGTCGCCGGGCACCTCGTGCCCAACGACATCCCCGCCCTCAACGAGGTCCTCGACGAGCCGCTGGCCGCCGACTTCCTCGACCGCCTCGTGGCGCTCGGGATCGACCCGGACTCCGGGCTCGGCTACCAGTTGTCGAAGCTCGGGGTGCTGCGCCTGGTCCGCCGCCTCGCTGGCCCGTGGGGAGCTCGCGGGGCACGGATCTTGTCCTTGTCCCCCGGCACGACCGACACCCCGATGGCGCGCGCCGAGATCGCCGCCCACCCCATCATGGAGAAGTTCATCGCCGACCGTCCGCTGGGCCGCATGGGGCGGCCCGAGGAGATCGCGTCGGTCGCGGTGTTCCTCGCGTCGAACGGCGCCTCGTTCATGACCGGCACCGACGTCCTCGTCGACGGAGGCATGGTGGGCGTCACGCCCGATGTGACCAACGGCGCGCTCGCCTTCCTGCGTCCCTGAGCGACCTGGATCCCTCCGCCGTCTCGAACATCCTCCCAGCGCCGTCCGTCGAAGTCGGATCCGTCGGGCGTCGTTAGGATCCGCCCCGGTGACTGAGGGGAGCCACGCCGGCGGCGGGAGCCGGGGCGGGGAGAACACACGGAAGTGGTTGGCGCTCGGGTTCGTCCTGCTCGCGGTCACCATCGCGGTGATCGACAACACGGTCCTGACCGTCTCGATTCCTCGGATCATCGAGGACCTGGACACCGACGTCACCGGCGCCCAGTGGGTGTTCACGGGCTACGCCCTGGCGTTCGCCAGCACCCTCGTGATCGGAGGACGGCTGGGCGACATGTACGGCCCTCGCCGCATCCTGCTGATCGGCACCGCCCTCTTCGGGGTCGGTTCGCTGATCGCCGCGCTGTCGACGTCGCTGTCGATGCTGCTCGTCGGCGAGGCGGTCATCGAAGGCATCGGCGCCGGTCTCCTCGTGCCCAACACGATGGCGCTGCTCGCCCGGACGTTCGAGGGGCGCCAGCGCATCGCCGCGTTCACCGCCTACGCCACGGTGATGGGCGCGGCAGCGGCGATCGGCCCGGTGCTGGGGGGCTACCTCACCACCTACCACTCGTGGCGATGGGCGTTCGGCATCAACGTGGTCATCGCCCCGATGGTCATGGTCGGACTACTGGCCACGACGGGGCGCGACGTCCGCGGTGAACGGGAGCGACTCGACATCAAGGGAGCCCTGCTCATCGCCGGCGGCACGTTCCTCGTGGTGTTCGGGCTCAGCCAGGGAGAGATCTACGGGTTCTGGCAGCCGACCGCCGCCGTCACCGTCGCCGGAGCGGAGGCGTGGCCGGCGTCGATGCCGATCTCGAGCATCCCTGTCGCGTTCGCGGTTGGTGCCGGCCTCCTCGTGTGGTTCTGGCGGACCGAGCTCTCGCTGGAACGGCGCCAGGCGCAGCCACTGTTCGAGTTCAGCCAGTTCCGGTTCCGCACCTTCCGCCTCACCAACCTCTCGACGTTCTTCCTCGCCTTCGCCCACCTCGGCGTCGGGTTCACAGTCTCGATCTTCCTCCAGGACAGCCGCGGCCTCACCCCGATGGAGAACGGGCTGTGGATCCTCCCGTCCGGCGTCGCCATCCTCGTCGGGGCGCCGATCGGTGGTTGGCTGAGCCGCTACGTGGGGGCCACCACCACGATGCGCATCGGCTCCACCGGCGTCGTCGTGGGCATGGTGGCGCTCACCGCGGCTCTGGCCGCCGACGTGGGCTACTGGACCGCGCTGCCGGCGTTCGCCGTCTACGGGCTCTTCTCCGGCCTGGTCGCGTCGCAGATCACCCGGGTGTTGCTCCACGACGTCCCGCCGGAGAGCAGCGGCGCAGCGAGCGGGATCAACACCACCCTCCGCCAGATCGCCACCGCCCTCGGGGTGGCCACCGTCGGGGCCATCTTCACCGCCGTCGCCGCCGAGCGCGGCGTCGACCAGGCACTCTGGCCAGCCATGGCGGCGCCCATCGTGGCGCTGGCCGTCTCGTCGGCAGTGTTCTGGAGGACACCGCACATCGACGGTCCCTCGGTCGGATACGAACGACCAGCGGCCGACGAAGCCTCGTCGATGGAAGCAGTGGCCGAGGCCCTCGAGGCCTGAGCCCGTCGCGAGGACCGTGGCGGGTCCCGACCGATCGTGCGACACTCGCGGGTGATGCGCGTGAGGGGCCTCCTGGTGGCCTGCGCGATCGGCGGAGCGGTCGTGCTGGGCGGAGCAGCTCCGGCCAGCGCGGGCGGGAGCTGGTTCGACCCGGTGCAGGACTCCTACCAGCCGGGCGACGAGGTCACCCTCGTCGGCTTCACCGGCGGAGGTTCTCAGGGGTGGGTCGAGGACGGCCCCTTCCACGGCTTCCTCGTCGCCGGCAGCGAGCTCGCCGGCGGCTTGCCCGGTCCCGACGGCTTCCGACTGGAGCTCGGCCAGCTGACCCTCCAGGAGACCGGTCACGGCGGCTACCTGTTCCTGCGGGCGTCGATCACCTTCACCCTGCCCGCCGACCTGGCTCCAGGCGTCTACACCTTCGACTACTGCAACACCGGGTGCGTCGAGAAGCTCGGCGACCTGATCGGCGCCACCGTCCACGTCGGGGTCGCGCCGGCCCATCCCATCGTGCGCTCGTGGCCGTTCGACGAGCCCGAGATCGCCAACCTCGATCCCGCCGCCGAGCTCTCCGGACCAGACGGCTCGACCACGGCGGGACAGGTGCAGGCAGGTCGGGTCGGTGCTGGACCGATCTCGACTCCTCCGCCGACATCGGCTCCGACCAGCACGACGACCACCTCCACGACGACCGCCTCGGGAGAGGACGAGCTCGCCGATGGCGCCGTTCTGGTCGGCCTGGCCACGACGGACGATGGTGCGTCAGCAGTCCCCTGGTTCCTCGCCGCGACCGCGCTGGTGGTCGCCGGGGCGGCAGGCCTGACCGCGCTGGTCCGTCGCTCGCAGGAGCGAGAGCGTCTGTAGGGGCCTTCGCTCGGCTCAGGCCTCCATGACGACGGGCACGATCATGGGACGACGCCTGGTCTGTTCGTTGACGAACCGGCCGGCGGCGCGGCGCACCACCCGCTGGATGTTCTCGATGTCGGTGGCGTCGTTCTGGAACGCCTCCTTGATGGCGTCGCGGACCCGCTCGGCGCACTGGTCGAGCAGGTCCTCGGCCTCCGGGGCGTAGACCCAGCCCCGGGTGATGATCTCGGGACCCATGATGAGGGCGCCGGTCTCGACGTCGACCCCGACGATCACCACCACGACGCCTTCCTCGGCCAGCACCCGGCGGTCACGCAGCACCCCGGTGCCGACGTCGCCGATGATGCCGTCGACGTACAGGAAGCCCGCCGGAACCTGCGCGTTCGGTCGCAGCCCGTCGGCGTCGAGCACCAGCTGGTCGCCGTCGGTGCACACGATGATGTGGTCGGCGGGCACGCCCATCTGCCGGCCCAGCTTGGCGTGGGCGACCATGTGCCGGTACTCGCCGTGCACGGGGACGAACCACTCCGGCGTGGTGATCGAGAGGAACATCTTGAGGTCCTCGGCCTTGGCGTGGCCCGAAGCGTGCACGTCGGCGATGCCGGAGTGGACCACCTCGACCCCCGACCGCGACAGTCCGTCGATCACCTTGGAGACGTTCTGCTCGTTCCCCGGGATCGGGTGCGAGCTCATGATCACCACATCGCTCGAGCTCAGCTTCAGCCAGCGGTTCTCGTTGGCCGCCATCAGGGCGAGGGCCGACATCGGTTCGCCCTGTGAGCCGGTGGAGATCACGCACACGTTGCCGGCTGGCAGGTCGTCGACCTCGCTGATGTCGCGCAGGTGCGACTCGGGGATGCGCAGCAGCCCCATCTCCCTCGCCATGGCCACGTTCTTCTTCATCGACAGGCCCATGGTGGCGACGACCCGGTCGAAGGCGACGGCCGCGTCGGCGAGCTGCTGCACCCGGTGGATGTGGCTGGCGAAGCAGGTGGTGATGATGCGCCGGCCCTCGTAGCGGTGGAACAGGTCGTAGAGCACCCCGCCGATCGACGTCTCCGACGAGGCGTGACCGTGCTCGTCGGCGTTGGTCGAGTCGGACAGGAGCAGGCGGATGCCCTCGGTCGAGGCGATGGCCCCGATGCGGGCCAGGTCGGTGAGGCGCCCGTCGACCGGGGTGAGGTCGAGCTTGAAGTCCCCCGTGTGCAGGATGACGCCCTGCGGGGTGTGCAGGGCCGTGGCGATGCCGTGGGGCACCGAGTGGGTGACGGGGATGAACTCCACGTCGAACGGCCCGATCCTGCGCCGCTCGCCGTCGCGCACCGGGATCAGCTCGGTCCGGTCGAGCAGGCCCGCCTCCTCGATCCGGTTCCGGGCGAGCCCGAGGGTCAGGGCGGTGCCGTAGATCGGGAACGACATCTCCCGCAGCAGGAACGAGAGCCCACCGACGTGGTCCTCGTGGCCGTGGGTGGCGATGCAGCCGATGATGCGGTCGGCGTTCTGCCGCAGGTAGGTGAAGTCGGGGAGGACCAGATCGACCCCGAGCATGTCGAGGTCGGGGAACATGATCCCGCAGTCGATCAGCAGGATCGACCCGTCGACCTCGACGCACGCGCAGTTGCGGCCGATCTCACCGAGCCCGCCGAGGAAGGTGACGGTGACCGACGAGGCGTCGGAGGGAGTCGTCACGCTCACGGGTACAACCTTCGGTGGACCTCGAGGGCACGGGCTTCGAGCCCGTCGGGCGCGAAGCCCATCGGCGGGCGACACGGGCCCGCCGGACGACCCAACGCGTTCAACATCGCCTTGGTGGGCACCGGGTTGGGGTTGAGGTCGCCGGTCTCGAAGTCGTAGCTCTCGATCAGCCGGGCGTTGAGCTCCGCCGCCCGGGCCAGATCGCCCTTGGTGAAGCTGGCGATCATCTCGGCCATCACCGGTGCCGCCCAGTGGGTGCACACCCCGATCACCCCGACGGCTCCGACGGCGAGCAGGGGCAGGGTCAACGAGTCATCTCCGCTGTAGACCTCGAAGTCGTCCGGACTCTCGGCGACGATACGGGCAGTTTCGCCAGGGTCGCCGGCGGCATCCTTGAGTCCGACGATGTTGGGCACCTCGTGGGCCAGGCGGAGCAGCACCTCGGAGGAGATCTTGCGGCCGGTCCGCACCGGGATGTCGTAGAGCAGCACCGGCAGGTCGGTGGCCGCCGCCACGTGGCGGAAATGGGCCTCGATGCCGGCTTGGGCGGGGCGGTTGTAGTACGGCGTCACGAGGAGTACGGCGTCCATGCCCGCTCCGGCGGCCTGCCCCGTCAGCTCCGCCGCGTGTCGGGTGTCGTTGGTGCCCGAGCCGGCGATCAGTGCGACGTCGACCGCCGCCCGGACGGTCCGCCAGACCTCGATCTGCTCCTCGTCGCTGAGACAGGCGGCCTCGCCGGTCGTGCCGGTGAGGACGAGGCCCTCGTTGCCCTGGGCCACCAACCAGCGGGCCAGCTCGGCGGCCCCGGCGTGGTCGACCGCCCCCGCATCGTCGAAGGGCGTGACCATGGCGGTGATCACCGATCCGAAGCGAGCCATGGCGCCACGGTACTCCACGCCTACGGAGGGTCCGCCCGAGGTTCGGGCCTCCGCGACGGCACCCGTCGCGATGGGGGTCCTCAGGTCGGGTTGCCGTGGGTGCGGTAGTACTCCGCTGCTTCTCGGACCCAGACGAGCTCGTCGTTCTGGGCGTTGCGGCGCACCTCATCGAGATCGAGGCCGTAGAGGCGGGCCGCGTTGCGAGAGAGGATCTTCTCCTTCGCCACGTCGGTGAGCGCCGGGTAGCCGAACTCGTCCTGCATCTCGACCGGGATCTGGAAGGCGCGGAACGAGTCGAGCAGCTGCTGGGTCGGGCCGTACCAGACGCTGTCGGTGCCCCACACGATGTTGTCCTCGCCCAGCGCCACCAGCAGCTTGCCGATGACGTGGGCCGCCTCGCGTGGGCGGGCGGTGGCGAGGAACCAGGTGGAGCCGAGCTCGGCGTAGACGTTGTCGCCGGCGCCGAGGCCGTTCTCCTTCAGCGTCTTCACCAGCCGGTTGGTGCCGACGTCGGAGGTCTCCTCGGTGTAGGGACCCTCCTCCTCGTCGGTGACCTCGTAGCCGGAGTGGTAGGCGACGAAGGTGAGATCCGGGTAGGCGGCCGCCGCCGGACCGACGTCGCGGGGGCTGCCGGTGTCGATCAGCCCGCTGATGCCCTTGTGGGCGCAGATCATCGTCGGGCCGCCGACCCGGGCGAGCTCGCGCACCCGGTCGAGGAAGGCTCGCCCGAGGTGGTCGTCGTCGAGCATCCACCCGTCCTTCCACTTCCCGGGCATGGTCTGACGCCACGACGTGTCGAACATGTAGGCCGACGGATCGGCGTTGGCCTGACCGAGCGTGTACACCTTCCACGCCTTCGGCTGGCACGTCTCGACCCAGTGCTCCATCGAGTCGAGGGCAGTCGGGACGACCGGATCGACCACGGAGTGGTTGAGGAGACGGGTCGTGCCCCCGAGGCTCTCGAAGAGTCGACGGGTCGCCGCCATCTCGGAGTTGTAGAGCTGGACGTACTCGTCGACGCCCGGCGACGAGCTGAGCACCGCCATCGAGGTCTCGGTCTCCACGAACACGCACCGCAGGTACTCGGCGAAGCTGTAGCCGGTGAGGTCGTCGAGGCCCTTGAACCACTCGGGTTTGGCCTTCTGGTACATCTGGGGCAGGTGCTGACCGGTGTTCTGATCCCGGTCGGCGACGTAGTGGGTCTGCACGTCGATCACGACCTGGTCGCCGCCGAGTGACTCGTCAGCGGCCTCGATGTCCTCCACCGCCTCGCGGGGCACGGCGTAGAACTCGGCGCCGGCCGCTTGGTTCACCGCGATCAGGCCGGCCGCGGTCCCGAACCGGGTCGACCAGAAGTCCTCCTCGTCACCGCCGTGAGCGCTCTCAGCCATCCCCCGCGCCCGCTGCACGGCCTCGACGACGGCCGGCGACGGCCGCCTCGGCGAGTACTCGTCGGTGTGCAACGACTGCAGGAACGACGGGCGATCGTCACCGGTCCTCATGGTCTTCCCCCTGTACGACTTGAGACTCGGGGCTCACCTTAGAGCGGGTCCGTCGCCACCACCGCACGACCCTCGTCGCTCAGGCCACCGAGAAGCTGTCGTAGTCCTGGCTGGTGTCGTCGAGGTGCTCGAAGCCGATCACGCCGAGGTCGGTGAAGCGCTCCCGAAGCCAGCCTCCGCTGGCATCGAGCAGGCCGAGCTTGCGACAGTTCGGGACGATCTTGGCGAACAGCATCTGCTGGAACAGCTGCTGGTCGGGGGTGCGGCTGATGATCTCCACGGCTTCGCTGACCGGCACCCCCAGCCGCTCCCACACCTCCTGCTGGAGGAACCGGTCGCGCATGCGCACGGCGGCCTCGAAGGCGAACTCCTGACGCTCCCGCAGCTCGGCGTCGGTGAGCTGGGCGTAGTGC
This sequence comes from Acidimicrobiales bacterium, assembly GCA_036520815.1. Classification (GTDB taxonomy): domain Bacteria; phylum Actinomycetota; class Acidimicrobiia; order Acidimicrobiales; family Acidimicrobilacustridaceae; genus CAMFLJ01. The sequence continues at coordinate 3,295 of DATDIY010000430.1, read as the reverse complement.
TCCTTCAACGACAGCACGCCGAAGGCGACGTGGCGGGCCTCGTCGCTCATCACGTACCGCAGGAGCTGCTTGAGCAGCGGCTCGGTCGTCATCTCGTGGAGGAACCCGAAGGCGGCGAGGGCCAGGCCCTCGACCATGATCTGCATCCCCAGGTAGGTCATGTCCCACCGGCTGTCGCGCACGATGTCGTCGAGGAGCGACTCGAGGTGGGGGTTGACCGGATAGGCGCCCGACAGCTTCTCGTGGAGGTACTTGGCGAACACCTCGACGTGGCGGGCCTCGTCCATCACCTGGGTGGCGGCGTAGAACTTGGCGTCGATCCACGGGACGGTCTCGACGATCTTGGCGGTGCAGAGCAGGGCCCCCTGCTCACCGTGCATGAACTGGCTGAGCATCCAGTTCTGCGACTCGATCCCGAAGCGGGTCCACTCCGGCTCGCCCCAGGTGTCGAAGAAGGTGCCGGAGAGGTCCATCCCGCCGCGCTGGTTGGCGGCGAAGTTGGCCATCACCACCGCCTCCTGGTCGACGTCGATCGACCAGTCGAGGTCGGTCTCGGCGTTCCACTGCGCGCTCTTCGCCTTCTCGTACAGCTTCGCCAGGGCCGGACGGGTGCCCTTGTGGTAGTCCCAGGTGAAGATGGCGTCGGCGTCGTCGCGCACCGCGTGCAGGACGGCATCGACGTCGTGGCGGCCGTCGGCGGCGGCGACAGGATCAGGGAGATCTCCGGTGGACGACATCAGCGGCTCTCGGTCACGGGGACGTCCATGGTGCCCGGTTCGGTCGGCGATGCCTCGTCGGGGTCTCCCTGGAGGCGGCGGCGAGCGACCCGGCGCAGGAGGAGCGGGTACACGATGACGGTCAGCAGGGCGAAGATGAACCACTGCATGGCGTACCCGAAGTGCGGTCCCTCGTCGAGGGTGGGGCGTGGGACCGGCACCGGGAGCGGCTCGCCCGTCGGACCAGCCGTCGCTGATTGCGCCGGCGACTGGGATTCGAGGTTCACGTACAGCGGGTGGAGCGTCTCGCCGACCTGTTGCTGGAGGCGGCCGACGTCGACCCGGGCGAGCGCTCGCAGGGTGCCGTCGGCGGCGTCCTGCGGTCCGGCGACGAGCGCTCCGCCATCACGGACCTGGGGCGGGCGGACCATGCCGACGACGTTCACCGTCCCGTCCGGCGGATCGAAGTCCGACCAGTCCCCTTCCTCGGTGTAGCTGAACGGGATCCAGCCCCGGTTCACCACGACGGCGGTGCCGTCGGACTGCACGAGTGGGGTGAGGACCCAGTAGCCGGGGGCGCTCTCGTAGGTCCGGTTGGTCACCAGGACCTGCTGGTCGGTGCGATAGGTGCCGGTGACCTCGACCACGCGGTACTCGGCGGCGTCGACCTCGTCGCTGGTGGTATCGACGCCGGCCGGCAGGAGGTCGTCGAGCGGTACCGGCGCCTGCGCCTCGGCCGCCTCCACCGCGGCGTTGGTCGCCTGGCGCTCGTCGAGCCGACGGAGCTGCCAGAAGCCGAGGTCGATGAAGACGAGGACGCAGGCGGCGACGAACAGGTGCGACAGGATCCAGCGGGGCTTCAGCAGGAACCGGTACACCCGGCCAGGGTACGCAGCGGGGGTGCAGGGTCCGAATCGGCTGCCGGCCCCGTACCTCGGGCCCTGGATGAGAGGATCGTGGGCCTTGAACGAGGCCACCCCACCCGTCGTCGGGCACCGCGAACCCCGCAAGGGGCACCTCGCCCTGCTGATCGTGCCCATCGCCGTCATGGTGGCGATGGGCTACCTCGCCGACGCCCTGTGGCCCACCCTCGTCGAGGAGCACCCGCTCTGGCTCCTCGGGCTTTCGGCCCGCAACCGCTACGCGGTGCTGGTCGTGAACCGGGTCGACCTGTGGGCCTACTACCTGGTCGGAACGGTGCGCCTGCTCCTGCCCGACCCGTTCTTCTTCGCCCTCGGTTGGCTGTACGGTCCCGCCGCCCTGCGATGGATGGAGCAGCGCACCCCCACGGTCGGCAGCCAGATGCGCCGCATCGAGGGCTGGTTCGGGCGGTGGGGCTACCCGCTGGTCATGGTGCTGCCGAACAACTACGTGTGCCTGATCGCCGGCGCGGCGCGGATGTCGATCCCGGTCTTCGCCGCCCTGAACGTGGTCGGGACGGTCGGGCGGCTCCTGTTCCTCCAGGTGCTGGGCGACGTGTTCTCCGGCCCCATCGACTCGCTCCTCGGGTGGATCGCCGACTACCGGATCCCGCTGCTCGTCGTCTCGATCGTGATCGTCGCCATCATGGCCGGCGGTGAACTGCGCCGAGGACGCAAGGAGATCGAGGGTCTCCAGGAGCTCGAGCAGTCCGGTGAGGTCGACCCGGAGTCGGGCTCACCGCCACGAGCCGGTGACGGGACCGACGAGGGCGACCAAGCGGAGTCCTGAGCCTCTCCGGCGACCTGAGAGAGTGAGCTCAGGACAGCGGCGCCGACGCCACCCGGGCGCCGGTGGGTCCGGTGAGCACCACCTCGGTGGCGTCCGCGATGTCGGGGTCGAGCGACACCGCCCACGCGGTCTCGTCCGCGGCCGAAGGGGTCCACGAACCGACCTCGACCAGCGTCCCGTCGGCCAGGCGGAGCTGGCAGCCGTAGGTCACCCCGGGCCGGACCTGGTCGAGCGACACGACCAACGTCGGACGCTCCCCCGAGGTCACGACCACGGTGCCGGTGTCCTCGCTGCCCCATCCCGTGAGCACTCCGCTGCGCACCCCGTCGACCGCAGCTCGCTCCTCGGCCGGAGGGGAGTCGGAGGTGCTCGCCCGACCGACCAGCACCCCGACGAGCACCCCGAACAGCAGCGCAGCGGCCGCGGCGCCGACCGCTCCCGCAGCGACGCGACCCCGACGACGGGGGCGGCGTGCGATCGACGCCGGCGGCACTGCGGATCGGTCATCGACCTCATCGCCGACCTCCGCCGCTCGCTCTGGCGTGGTGCGACCGCCGAGGATCCGCTCGGTGAGCTCCGCTCCCGGCTCGACCGGTCGGGCGGCGTGCAGCACCGAACCCACCACCGACTCGAGGCGGACCAGCTCGGCCGCACACGATGCGCACTGCTGGACGTGGCGGCGCGCAGCGGCGGCCCGGTCGGGTTCCAGTGCGTCCAGCGCCAGGAGCTCGAGGTCGTCACGCGCTTCGGCGCAGCCGGCCGTGGCGGCCGGGTCCTCAACCATGGTCCACCTCCCCATCCAGCTCGGCCCGCAGCCGACGCAACCCCAGCCGGATACGGGTCTTGGCCGTACCCAGCGGGATCCTCTC
>DATDIY010000429.1:0-5410 GCA_036520815.1 Acidimicrobiales bacterium | reverse complement strand
GTCCGGCCCGCCCCCAGGTGACCGACCGTCACCCGTGAGGGTGGTCGACGTCGCCATTCTGGACGCTCGCGGCTCATCGTGCCCGATCGGGCGCCGGCCCACAGATGGACGCCGGCGCTCCGACGACGCCGTGGGCACCCTCCGGTCTAGAGCCGGGTGGCGATCTCGTCCCAGAGGGCGGAGTAGGCCCGCGACGCCCGCGACCCGGGCGAGAACTCGGACACGGGCTGGCGGTGGACGCCCATGCGCTCGATGTCGGTGACCGAAGGGATGCTGGCGTCGAGCAGGTCGGGGCGGGCCTTGCGGAGCTCGGTCACCAGCTCACGGTGGAGGCGCTTGCGTCGGTCGACCATCGAGAAGAAGCCGATGACCTCGAGCTCCTCGACGACCTCGGGGTTGGTCTCCACGAAGCGGTCGAGCTGGTCGAACGTGCGGATCGACAACGTCGTGGGGATCACCGGCACGAGCAGGGCGTCGGCCGCCCGGAACACGCTCTCCGACGCCAGGGAGATGCTCGGCGGGCAATCGAGGAACACCAGGTCGTAGTCGCCCCGCACCGCCCGCAGCATCCGCCGCAGCGTGGCGAGCGGCTTCTTGGACCCCTCGATGAGCAGGTCGAGGTTGCGCATGGAGAAGTCGGCGGGGACGACGTCGAGGTTGTCGTAGTCGCTCGCCTTCACGACCTCGTCCAGGTCGCGCTGGCCCGACACCAGCGCCCGGCCGCCACCCTTCACCTTGGGACGGATGCGGAAGTAGAAGGTGGCGGCGCCCTGCGGGTCGAGATCCCAGACCAGCACCCTCTGGCCACGCGACGCCGCCTCGTAGGCGAGGTTCACCGCCGTGGCGGTCTTCCCGACCCCGCCCTTGATGTTGTAGGTGGCGAGGACCTTCACGAGGCGGCCTCCGCGTCGAGCGAGAGCCGCTTGTAGGCGGCCCGCACCGCTGCGCTGTCGAAGGTGGCGAACCGCGTGGCGAACTCCTTGCGGGCGCCGACGCCTCGGGCCCCGACGTTCTCGATGACGGCACCCATCGCCAGCAGCGTGGGGGCGCCGGCGCCCCGCTCGATGAGCTGCTCGCCGAAGCCCTCCAGCGCGTGGATCTGCACCTCGGTGTCCTGGAACGTGCCGAGGGTGTCCTGCAGCGACTTGAGCGGCTTGACCGCGGTGGCGACATCGCCGACCGGGAACAGCGAGCCGAAGCACTCGAGCAGGTAGCGCAGACGCTTGGCGTCCTTGCGCAGGTCGTGCAGGGCGGTGGCGGGCGAAGCGTCGTCGATGGCCCGGCCGTCCTGCACCAGGCGGCGGTGGGCCTTGCGGATGCGCTTGGCCACCACGACGATCGCCGGGTCGAGCGCCTCGGGGGCGTCGGAGCCCGGTTCGCCGCCGTCGTCGGCCGGCCACGCTCCCTCGCCGGCGAGGAACGCCGCCCACTCCTGACCGAGCCGGGCCCGACGCAGGGAGCGGAGATCGGTGACGAGCTGCTGGTGGCAGGACCGCTGGCGCTCGACCAGGAGGGCCCGGAGCGGTTCGAGGGCCTCGGCCCGCTCCGGCGGGAGCGACGCCACGAGGTCGGGGAAGTCGAGGAGGTGGACGTCGGCGTCACGCTGCGGCGTGGTGATGTCGCCCAACCACTTGAAGCCGTCCCGGAAGTGCTCACGGGACTCGGGCGGCAGGACGTGCGCCCCTTCCTTGAGCACCGAACGGGTGCGCCGAACGGCCACCCGGAAGTCGTGGAGGAACTCCGAGTCGGTGTCGGCGACGGTGCCGGCGAAGTTGGCCGCCATGGTGTCGGTGAGGGCCCGCAGCACGACGCGCCAGGCGTCGGCCGCGCTCGACGGGCCGAGCATCAGGCGCAGCTTGGTGGGCACGAAGCCGGGCACCCCGGCGGCGCTGCGGGCGAAGCGGGCCATCGAGACGGTGCACGGCTCGAGCTCGAGACGGCTGACGAGCAGCTTCTGGAGGCGGTCGGCCTCGCGGTCGTAGCCCCGCAGCTGGTGCAGCTCGACCAGCACGGGCAGCTCGGTGCCGTCGAGCAGCGCCGCCTCTTCGACCTGCACTCGGGCGGTGGTCTTCTCCTCCGCGTCGAGGGCGGCGAGCATGGTGACCCGGCAGCGGACGGTGGGGCCGGGCACGAGGGCCCGCATCTCCATGAGCCCGGCGAGGAGGTCGACCGACGCCCCGGCGGGGAGATCGTCGACGAAACGGGGAGCCTCGGCGGCGGCGAGGGTCTGGGTCGACACCACCCGCCCGTCGTCGACGCACACGAGCGTGGCCGGCCCTCCACCTTCCACCGGGCGGCGCAGCTCGAGCACGACGTCGGCGCGGTCGAGGCGGCCGTCGGCGGTGTCGAGGAAGGTGCGGTCGACGACCGAAGCACTGGTGATCCGCAGCTCCTCGCGGTCTCCCAGCCCGGAGAGATCGGATGCGGGCGCGCCGGTGCCGGTCACGAAGAACCGTCGGACCTCGCTCACCTCGCTCCCTCCTCAGGTCGCCGGACCGGGGCGAGGCTAGTTGGGCGAGCGCGAGGAGGGAGCCGGACGTCGCGGGACGAACGGGCTGGTGCGACGGACGTAGTCGACGTAGCCCGGACGGCGCTCGGCCATCCCCTTCTCGAGCAGCGTCACCCCCGACACCCGCCGCAGCAGGACCGTCATCACGACCGGTCCGATGACCGCGATCCACGCCCATCCGCCTGCTCCGGCGGCGACGAGGAAGATCCCCCACCACACGCAGGCGTCACCGAAGTAGTTGGGGTGACGGGTGTAGCGCCACAGGCCGTGGTCCATCACCTGGCCCTTCGACGCGGGGTCGGCTTTGAACGCGGCGAGCTGCGCATCGCCCACCGATTCGAAGACGAACCCCAGGGCCCACACGGCCACCCCGACGACGAGCAGGACCACCCAGGCCGAGCCTCGCCCGTCGATGCCGGACCCGAGCTGGAGCGGCAGCGACACGATCCACATCAGCAGGCCCTGGGTGCCGAAGACGGTGACCAGGCTGATCAGCCAGAACCGGTCGCCGTGGCGCTCGCGCATGGCGGCGTAGCGGAAGTCCTCGCCCTGCCCCTGCCACCGCGAGAACAGGTGCCACGAGAGGCGCACCCCCCACACGGTGACGAGCGCGATCAGGACCGTGACCCGCAGGCCGTCGCCCCGGCCGGTGAGCCCGGCCACCCAGCCCACGATCACGAAGCCGAGCGGCCAGACGGGATCGACGATCGACGCGTCTCGCAGCGTGAGGCTCACTCCCCAGGCGATGACCATGACGGCGGCGACGGCCAGCGCCGACCAGAGGAGGATGGACCAGTCCATGTCCCTCGCAACCTTCCCCCGTCGCCCGGGATTCCGAACGATCGGCTCGAACTGGCCGTCCTTCGCTGAACTGGTAGGCGTTCACCCGGACCTGCCACGCGCCGCGCCTACCAGTTCGGAGACTCGGCGAACTGGTAGGCGTTCAGCAGCGCCCACCACGCGCTCTGCCCACCAGTTCGAGGATCAGGGAAGCGAGGGCGAGTGGATGATGACGAGGCGGGCCTCGGTCATCTCGTGGGCGGCGTAGGCCGGGCCCTCGCGGGTGTTGCCCGAGTCGCGCACCCCGCCGTAGGGCATCTGGTCGGCTCGCCAGGTGGGCACCTCGTTGACGGTCACGCCACCGAAGTCGAGGGTGCGGGCGGCGAGCAGGGCGGTGTCGATGTCGGAGGTGAAGATGCCGGCCTGAAGGCCGTAGCGGCTGTCGTTGGCGAGCCGCAGCGCGTCGTTCACGTCGTCGTAGACCTGCACGCCGACGAGCGGGCCGAACACCTCCGTGCGGCACACCTCCATGTCGGGTTCGACGTCGGCGAGCACGGTCGGCGAGAGCACGCCGTCGTCGCCGATGGTGCCGCCCACCACGACCCTCGCCCCAGCGGTGGCGGCCTCGTCGATCCACGACTTCACCCGCGTGGTCTCGCCCTGGTCGATGAGGGCGCTGACGTCGGTGGCATCGTCCATGGGGTCGCCGACCTTCAGCGCTCCGAAGGCCTGGCCGAGGCGGGCGAGGAAGCCCTCGGCGATGGAGCGGTGCACGAACACCCGCTGCACCGAGATGCACGACTGCCCGGCGAAGGAGGTGCCGGCGACGGTGATCTTGTCGGCGGCGGCCTCCCAGTCGGCCGAGGGCTCGATGATCACCGGGGCGTTGTTGCCGAGCTCGAGGCTGACCTTCTTGTGCGGCACCTGCTGGCGGATGCCCCAGCCCACGGGCGGCGAGCCGGTGAAGGTGATCATGGCGACGTCGGGGTGCTCGACCATGTGGTTGGCCACGGAGCCCTTGCAGGTGACCACGTTGAGCCAGCCGTCGGGCAGACCGCACTCCTCCACCAGCATCTGGGCCAGGGCGAGCGCCGACAGCGGCGTGGCCGACGCCGGCTTCAGCACCACCGGGCACCCCGCGGCGATGGCGGGACCGAGCTTGTGCACGACCAGGTTCACCGGGAAGTTGAACGGGGAGATGGCACCGATGACGCCGATCGGCACCCGCAGCACGATGCCGAGCTTGTGGGCCCCGGCGGTGGAGGCATCCATCGGGATGGTCTCGCCGGTGAGGGTGCGGGCGACGGCGGCGCTGAAGCGGAACGTGTCGCAGGCCCGGGCGACCTCGACGCGTGCGGTCTTGATCGGCTTGGCCGCCTCGGCCGCGATGCGCTGGGCGAACTCCTCGCTGCGCTCGGCCAGCCGCACGGCGGCCCTGTCGAGGATCTCGGCCCGCTTCCACGCGGGCAGGGGTTCGCCGTCGCGGCGGGCGACGGCGAAGGCGATGGCGGCGTCGAGGTGGGCCTCGGTGCCGACCGGCACCCGGCCGACCTCACGCCCGTCGTAGGGCGAGGTCACGACGGCCACGTCGTCGGTGGTGACGAGGTCGGCGCCGATCCGCATGGGGGTCACGTCAGTCATGCCCTGATCTTCCCTCCGATCCAGCCCGCCTCGCTCGACCGGTCCGGCGCACCTCGGGCCGGGACAGCGCAGGGACGAACACGTCGCGCACGTAGGAGGCGAAGGTCTCCTCGTTCCTCCAGACCTCGACGATGATGAATCCGTCCTCGTCAGGGAAGGTCACGAGCGACATCAGTCCGTCGGGAGGACCTCCCTGGTCCATCAGGCGGCGTTCCACGGCCCCGTTGAGCCGGTCGTGATCCTCCTGCGTGGCCGGAGCCACCAGGGTTCGCGCAACGATGGCCATCGTCGAAGCGTTGACACGACCCCACTGGCCGGATCTGGATCACCGTCACCTACCGCCGGGACGTGGGTGACAGCCGACGGTCCGGACGACAGACGCACGTGAACAGACCAGCCGTGATAGACGATGCCATCCGACGCGAGCGGAGGAAGTGGCCGTGAAGGTGTTTCTGACGCTCAGCCTGGCGGGCCTGCTAT
>DATDIY010000428.1:0-2125 GCA_036520815.1 Acidimicrobiales bacterium | reverse complement strand
GTGTCCTCGAAGATCGTGGGATCGGGCCAGAACCGCACGGTGGTGCCGGTGCGGCCGCGGGGGGCCTTGCCGGCGACGGCCAGCTTGGTCTTGACCTTGCCGCCGTTCTCGAAGTCCATGAAGTGGCGGTCGCCGTTGCGGTCGATCTCGACCTCGACCCGACGGGAGAGCGCGTTCACCACCGAGATGCCCACGCCGTGGAGGCCGCCGGAGACCTTGTAGCCGGCGCCACCGAACTTGCCGCCGGCGTGCAGGACGGTGAGCACGATCTCCGCCGCGCTCTTGCCCTTCATCCGCTTGTCGTCGCTGGTGTCGACGGGGATGCCGCGACCGTCGTCGATGACCTCGCACCCACCGTCGGGCATGAGAGTGACCTCGATGCGCGAGGCGTGACCCGCCATCGCCTCGTCGACAGAGTTGTCGACGACCTCGTAGACCAGGTGGTGCAAGCCGCCCACGCCGGTGGAGCCGATGTACATTCCCGGTCGCTTGCGGACGGCCTCCAGGCCTTCCAGGACCGTGATGTCCTTGGCTCCGTACTCTTCTGTGGTCTGGGCCACGCGCGGCCTTCCCCTCTGGATGGATGGGTGACGCTCGGAGATGCAACGCACGATCGTCCGGGGCTGGTTCACCACCCCCGCGACGGGTGCGAGCCACCAGGTCGGACAAGGGTTCGGGAGGTCCCGGTGGCCGTCACGCGGCCTGCATCACGATGCCTGAATTCTACCAGCGCTCAGCGCTGATCCGGGGCATTCCGGGGCGTGTCGCGGAGGCCGTCGGGACGCACCCGGACCTCGATCGTTCGCACTGCGTCCTGGCCCAGCTCCGCCTTCAGGCGCTCGATCAGGGTGACCTCGAGGAAACGCAGCTGCGTGGCCCACGCCGGGTCGGCGACGGCGACGGTCAGAACGCCGTCGCGGAGACGCAGGGGACGGCTGTTGGCCCCCACGTTGGCGCCCACGAGGTCGGACCAGCGCCCGACGAGCGACGCGGTGACATCGGCCGAGGGAGCCCCCAGGTGGCGCACCACCCGGTCGAGGCTGGACCCGACACGCGCCGGCTCGTCATCTCGTCCTCCCGGCAGCGGCTCCCACGGCATGGCGCCGAGTGTAGGGACCACCCTGTGACAGCGGCCCGGGGCATGTCAGCCGACGGTGACCGAGCCGTCCGCCACCAGGAGCACCCGGTCGGGCTCGGCACCGGGAGGCAGCCCCGACGCGCTGGACAACACGGTCTGGCCGGTCGGCAGGTGCTCCACCAGGGCGGCGCTGCGCTCAGGGTCGAGCTCGGAGAACACGTCGTCGAGCAACAAGATCGGCGGTGACCCGGCGGCCTCGGAGACCACCCGATGGGCGGCCAGGCGCAGGGCCAGGGCCACCGAGCGCTGCTCTCCCTGTGACGCATGGGTGCGCGCGGGCAGGGTGTCGATCGAGATGACCAGCTCGTCGCGATGGGGCCCGACCAGCGAGATGCCGCGCCGGAGCTCGTCGTCCCGAGCGGCCTCGAGCGCCGCCTGCAGCCCGCGTTCGCGCCACGGTGCCTGGTACTCGAGCTGCACGTGGGCAGACCGGCCCGCCACCTGGTCGTAGGCCTCGGCCAGCACCGGGGCGAGGGCCTCGATCAGCTCTGCCCGGGCATCGGCGAGCGCTTCCCCCGCCTGCACCAGCTTGTTGTCCCAGACGACCAGGGTGGACTCGACGTCGGGGCTGAGCCGCCCCCGCGCGCCCTTGAGCAGGGCGTTGCGTTGGCGCAGCACCCGGTCGAGGTCGCTGCGGACCACGTCGAGCTTGGGCTGGCGGGCCACCAACGTGTCGTCGAGATACCGGCGGCGCCCGGAGGGCCCACCCTTGACCAGATCGAGGTCGTCAGGCGAGAACACCGACACCCGCAGGGCCCCGAGCAGGTCGCGTGCTCGTGAGAGCCGCTGCTTGTTGACCTGCACCCGACCACGGCCGGTGGTGGTGATCTCCGCCTCGACCAGCAGGGTCCGTCCCTCGCGCTCCCCTTCGGCCCGCACCGCGGCGGTGGTGCAGCCGTGGCGGACCAGGGCCTCGTTCGGCGCGCCCCGGAACGACGAGAGCGTCGCCAGGTAGCCGATGGCCTCCATCAGGTTGGTCTTGCCCTC
>DATDIY010000427.1:0-13715 GCA_036520815.1 Acidimicrobiales bacterium | reverse complement strand
TCGCAGTGGTTCGAGTGCCCGTGTCATGGTTCGCAGTACAACCAGGCGGGGGAGAAGAAGGGTGGTCCGGCTCCTCGGGGGATGGATCATTTCGCGATGGAGGTGGCGGGTGGGGTGTTGACGGTGAACACCGGTTTGATCATCCAGGGTCCGCCGATCGGGACGAACACGACCGGCCAGGAGGCCGAGGGTCCTCACTGCGTGAGCGGAGGCCACTGATGCACGCTGCCGCGACCGCTCCCGTGGTGCTGGCCGACGTCCAACGCACGATCGGCTTCGTGCTGGCCGGCTTGTTGCTCCTCGCCTTCGCCGTCGCCGTCCTGGTGAACATGCGCAAGGGCCGGGCCGAGGTGGGCTCGGAGATCGAGCTCGCCCCGAACCGCAAGCCCTACATGAACGACGACGAGCTCGAGACCACCAAGCTCGACCGAACGCTCGGTCTGGGGCTGGTCACCCTCGTCGTGATCGCGGTCGCCCTTCCGCTCTACTGGCTGGCCGAGCCCGGCCGTCAGGACGATGCCATCCAGGGCTTCGAGAACGTCTTCGTCTCCCGCGGTGAAGAGCTCTACGTCGAGGGCGTGAACTGTGCGGCCTGCCACGGCCCCGAAGGTGTCGGTGGCGTGGCCAGCTACACGATCACCGACCCGTCGACGGGCGACTTCATCGAGCAGGTCGACTGGAAGGCACCCGCCCTCGACACCCTGCTCTACCGCTACACCCCCGAGCAGGTGAAGTTCATCCTCAACTACGGCCGCGGCAACACGCCGATGCCGGCGTGGGGTGCGCCCGGTGGTGGCCCGCTCACCGACCAGCAGCTCGACGACATCGTCTTCTACCTGCAGTCGATCCAGCTCCCAGCCGAGGAATGGGCCCAGATGGTGCTCGAGGAGCTCGAGCTCGTCTGCGCTCCCGACGACGCCGGGCTGTGCACCAAGGCCGACCCCGGTGCCCCGGGTGCCGACCGGGCCGACGCTCCGATCACGTGGCGCACGGCCGGCGAGGCGCTGTTCAACCTCGGCTACTACGACGGCTTCGCCGGTGGGGCGGCGGCGTGCGCCCGCTGCCACACGCCCGGCTGGTCCTACGGCGACGCCGGCCAGCCCGGCCTCTCCAGGCTCGGGCCGAACCTGACCAACGGTTCGACGTTGGTCCAGTTCCCCGCGGTCGGACAGCACGAGGCCTTCGTGTCGGCCTACCCGAAGAGCGGCACCGCCTACGGCACCGGAGGCATCTCCAGCGGGAAGATGGGCGCCTTCGGCACCAACCCGAACACCGTCGCCAACCCCGTGCAGCCCGCGATCCCCGTCATGGACGCCAGCCAGGTGATGCTCACCCCTGAGCAGATCGCCCTCGTCGTCGCCTACGAGCGGAGCCTGTAATCCATGCTCGCCACCGTTACCTCCGCCGCCAACTTCTTCGCCGGGATCTCGTGGACACCCGGCATCCGAGGCATCCTCACGGTCGTCGTCGGCGTCGCCGTCCTCATGGGCTCGGTGTACCTGCTCCTCGCCACCAACATCGGTGCTCGCCTCGGCCTGCTGGTCGCCCTCGCCGGTCTCTTCGGCTTCCTGTCGATCATCGCCTTCATCTGGTGGCTGCAGCCGCCGGCCATCGGCCCCAAGGGCAACAGCCCGAGGTGGGAAGTGGTCGAGATCTACGTGAACGACGGGGAGCCGGCGCTCACCGCGGAGCTCGAGCGGCTCATCTCGCCCGACGAGCTCCCGACCGCCGACGAGATCCTGGCGGCGCATCCCGAGCTGGCCGAGGAGTACCCGAACGGTTTCGTCCTCTCCGATCTCCAGGCCAACAACCCCGAGATCCTCGAGGAGTTCCTCCCGGGGGAGTCGCTCGACGGCTGGCGGGTGACCGCGGCGTCGTCGGCCGGTGAAGCGCAGGCAGCGGCCGACGTCATCCTCGTCGAGACCCCGCCCTTCACGGCCACGACCGACTACAAGAAGCTGAACACCTTCGAGTACGGCGGCAAGCCCCGCCGCGCCGATGCGTGCGACGACGGCGACATGCTCTGCCGGGCCAAGTTCCGGGTCGAGCGCCTCTTCACCTTCTGGGACAACCCCGTCCACTACGCCGTCGTGCAGGTGCAGCCGGTCATCCCCCAGGAGACCCAGCCGGGTGAGGCGCCGCCGATCCCCGTCGTCGACCCGAGCCAGCCGGTCTACTCCGTCGTGATGGTCCGCGACCTCGGCGACGTCCGTCTGATCCCGTTCCTCTACTTCGTGATCTCGCTCAGCCTGTTCATCATCTTCGCCTGGGTGCTGCACAACCGGGAGAAGACGCTGCTGAAGAACATGGCGATGGCGGAGGCCGTTCGGAAGGGGGACTGAGACGTGAGCCAGTACCTCCCGATCTTCGCCATGCTGGTGCTGGCTCTCATCTTCGCCGGCGTCAGCCGGCTCGCCTCCCAACTGCTGGCCCCCCGGAGCCCGTCGGTGCCGAAGGCCGCTCCCTACGAGTGCGGCATCGTCCCGAGCAAGGAGCCACCGGAGCGCTTCCCGGTGAAGTTCTTCCTCGTGGCGATGATCTTCATCGTGTTCGACATCGAGATCATCTTCCTGTTCCCGTACGCCACCGTGTTCCGTGAGCTGGGTGGGTTCGGGATCGCTGCCATCGTGATCTTCTCGGCCGCGGTGTTCGAGTCGTTCGTGTACCTGATCAGCAAGGGCGCCCTCGACTGGGGACCGATCAAGCGGATGCACCGAGCCGACATCGTGTCGCCGGCCCGTACGACCACCACCACCATCCGGCGCGTCGGGCTCGAGGGCCGTGAGCCTGCCGAAACGGGGGAGGCGGCCTGATGTCGGCCGAGACGCGACCCAACGGCGGTCTGCTCGAGTCTGGTCTCGAAGGGCTCAGCCACAACTTCCTCACCGGCACCCTCGAGGAGCTGGTCAAGTGGGCCCGCAAGCACAGCGTCATGCCGGCCACGTTCGGCCTGGCCTGCTGCGCCATCGAGATGATGGCCGCCGGGGGCCCGCACTACGACCTGGCTCGCTACGGCATGGAGGTCTTCCGAGCCTCCCCTCGCCAGGCCGACCTCATGATCGTCGCCGGCCGCGTGTCCCAGAAGATGGCCCCCGTGCTGCGCCAGGTGTACGACCAGATGATGGAGCCCAAGTGGGTCATCTCCATGGGCGTCTGTGCCTCGTCGGGGGGCATGTTCAACAACTACGCGATCGTGCAGGGCGTCGACCAGATCGTGCCCGTCGACGTGTACGCCCCCGGCTGTCCTCCGTCGCCGGAGACGCTCATGCACGCGATCCTCACGTTGCACCACCAGATCGCGTCCGGACACCTCACCCGCCGGCCGGGCGAGGGCGCCGGAATCGTCATCGAGCAGGTGACCGCTTCCGGTCCCATGCCCGTTTCCCTGGGACGGAGTTGACCGTGGCCGACGACACCGCCGATGCCGGCGAGGTCGAGGTCGAGCCCTCGACGCCCCCCGAGGAGCTGTACGGGCTGGCGGTCACCCGCTCGCACGGCCAGGTCGTGTTGTTCCCGTCGCGTGAGCAGTACCCCGCTCTGCTGAGGTCGCTCCACGAGGACGGCTTCCACTCGGTCATCGACCTGACCGGCGTCGACTACCTCGACCATCCCGGCCGTACCGCCCTGCCCGATGACGTGGAGCCGGAGCGCTTCGAGGTCGTCGTCAACCTGATCAACCACCGCGAGCGGGCCCGCCTGCGGCTGCGGGTGCAGGTCCCCCATGCCGACCCGCAGCTGGCGTCGGCCTGGGACCTCTACCCCGGCACCGAGGCGATGGAGCGCGAGACCTTCGACATGTACGGGATCGTCTTCGACGGCCATCCGGACCTGAGCCGGATCCTCATGCCCGAGGACTGGATCGGTCACCCGTTGCGCAAGGACTACGACGTCGGACGGATCCCGGTGCAGTTCAAGGGCGCCCCGGCGAACCGGTGACGGAGGCGACGCCATGACCACCGTCCACGAGTCCCATCTCTCCGGTCCGATCGAACGGACCTCCGAGGGCGCCCAGGAGCTCACGAGCTCCGGGGTGGCCGACGCCGCGGCGCGCCTGCGCGAGGTCGGAGCCGTCCTGCGCGTCAGCGAGACGGCGGCGGCCGAGCTCGAGGAGACGCAGGCCCCCGACGACGACACGATGATCATCAACATGGGTCCCCAGCACCCGTCGACCCACGGCGTGCTGCGGCTCATGCTCGAGCTCCAGGGCGAGACCGTGCTGCGGTGCAAGCCGATCATCGGTTACCTGCACACCGGCATGGAGCGCACGGGCGAGGAGCTCACCTACCTCCAGGGACCCACCAACGTCACCCGGATGGACTACGCCTCGCCGCTGTTCACCGAGCTGGCGTTCTCGCTCACGGTCGAGCAGCTCCTCGAGATCGAGGTGCCCGAGCGGGCGGTCTGGATCCGCATGCTCATGACCGAGATGAACCGCATCTCGTCGCACCTGCTGTTCATGGCCACCAACGGCATGGACCTCGGGGCGGTCTCCATGATGCTGTACGGCTGGCGTGAGCGCGAGGAGACGCTGCGGTTCCTGCAGGAGGTCACCGGCCTGCGGATGAACCACAACTACATCCGCCCTGGTGGTGTCGCCGCCGACCTGCCCGACGGGTGGCGCGACGGCGTCCTGCGGCTGCTCGACATGCTCCCGCCGCGGCTGGGCGAGTACGACACGCTGCTGAACCAGCAACCGATCTGGCGCGAGCGTCTCCAGGGCATCGGCACGATCACGGCCGAGGAGTGCCTGGCCCTCGGTGTCACCGGGCCCATCCTCCGGGCGACCGGCTACGACTGGGACCTGCGCCGCGACATGCCCTACATGGCCTTCGACCAGGTCGACTTCGACGTGGTGGTCGGCTCGTTCGGTGACTGCTTCGACCGCTACGCGATCCGGCTGGCCGAGATCCACGAGTCGATGAAGATCGTGCGCCAGTGCCTGGAGAAGATGCCCAAGGGCGACTACCGCATCCAGGACAAGAAGGTCACGCCGCCGCCTCGCGCCCGCATCGACGAGTCGATGGAGGCCCTCATCCACCACTTCAAGATCTTCACCGAGGGCTTCAAGGTGCCCGAGGGTGAGGCCTACTGCGCCATCGAGTCCCCCCGGGGCGAGCTCGGCTGCTACATCGTCAGCGACGGCTCGTCCAAGCCGTACCGCATGCACGTCAGGGCCCCTTCGTTCGTGAACATCCAGACCCTCCCGCACCTGATGCATGGCGGACTCGTCGCCGACGGCGTCGCCATCATCTCGTCGGTCGACCCGATCCTCGGGGAGGTCGATCGCTGATGGCCCGCCTCACCCCCGAGAACGTCACCGTCGCCCTCGAGATCATCGACCGGTACCCCCGGCCGAAGTCGGCCGTCATCCCGCTGTGCCACCTGGCCCAGGAGCAGGACGGCCACCTCACCGACGAGGCCATGACCCACATCGCCGAGCTGGTCGGGGTCACCTCGGCCGAGGTCCTCGGCACCGCCTCCTTCTACGAGATGTTCAAGATGGAGCCGGTCGGGCGCTACATGGTGAACATCTGCACCAACATCTCCTGCCAGCTGCTCGGTGGGGAGGCACTGCTCCACCACGCCGAGGAGCGCCTCGGGATCAAGCCCGGGCAGACCACCGCCGACGGGCTCTTCACCATCGAGGACGCCGAGTGCATCGCGGCGTGCACCGAGGCTCCGTGCCTGCAGGTCAACTACCGCTACTTCCACCGCATCAGCCACACCGAGTTCGACCAGCTGGTCGACGACCTCACGGCGGGCCGCAGAGACGACATCCCGCCGCACGGCACCCTCGCCCGGGTCCGCCAGCACATCCCACCCGAGCGCAAGGCGGGATCGGTGCCGCCCGAGGACACCTCGACGCCGGTGTGGATCGCGGCCGCCGCCGCCGAGGAGGCCGACGCCTGATGGCGATCACCGACGCGCCGAAGATCATCACCAGCCGCATCGGGCTCGAGGACGGCTACACGCTCACCCGGTACGTCTCCACCGGGGGCTACCAGGCTCTCCGCCAGGCGCTGGCCACCACCCCGGCCGCCATCGCCGACGAGGTCAAGACCGCCAGCCTGCTCGGGCGCGGCGGCGCCGGCTTCCCGGCCGGCGTGAAGTGGGGCCTGGCCCCCGGCGGGGTGTGGCCCCGCTACCTCGTGGTCAACGGCGACGAGAGCGAGCCCGGCACCTACAAGGACCGCATCCTCATG
This sequence comes from Acidimicrobiales bacterium, assembly GCA_036520815.1. Classification (GTDB taxonomy): domain Bacteria; phylum Actinomycetota; class Acidimicrobiia; order Acidimicrobiales; family Acidimicrobilacustridaceae; genus CAMFLJ01. The sequence goes on along the minus strand of DATDIY010000427.1, from coordinate 7,512 downwards.
GAGCGCGATCCCCACCAGCTGATCGAGGGCGTGCTGCTCGCCTGCTACGCCATCGGCGCCAGCCAGGCGTTCCTCTACGTCCGTGGCGAGATGGCCCTCGCCCAGGAGCGCATCGCCACCGCGCTCAACGACGCCTACAAGGCGGGCTACGTCGGCCGCAACATCCTCGACTCCGACTACTCGATCGACGTGGTGCTCACCTGGGGCGCCGGTGCCTACATCGTCGGCGAGGAGACCGCGCTCATCGAGAGCCTGGAGGGCAACCGGGGCATGCCCCGCCTCAAGCCTCCTTTCTTCCCGGCGGCCAAGGGCCTCTACATGCAGCCCACGATCGTCAACAACGTCGAGACCCTCTCCAACCTCCCGTGGATCGTCACCAACGGCGGTCAGGCCTTCGCCGACCTCGGCGCCGAGACCTCGAGGGGCACCCGGATGTTCGCCGTGTCCGGTCACGTGCAGAACCCCGGCGTGTTCGAGGTCGAGTTCGGCGTCACCACCTTCCGCGACCTGATCTACGCGCCGCAGTACGCCGGCGGCATCAAGGACGGCAACCAGATCAAGGCGTTCATCCCCGGTGGCGGCTCGGCGCCGTGGTTCTTCGAGGAACACCTCGATCTGCCCCTCGAGAAGACGACCGTCGACAAGGCGGGCTCGATGCTCGGCTCCGGCGCCATCGTCGTGATGGACGAGACGACCGATGCGGTGAAGGCCTGCCTGCGACTCGTGCGCTTCTACGCGCGCGAATCCTGCGGCAAGTGCACCCCGTGCCGCGAGGGCACCACATGGCTCGAGCGCATCCTGCAACGCATCGTCGAGGGCTACGGCCGTCCGAGCGACCTCGACCTGCTGATGGACGTCTCCGACAACATCTCGCCGGGCCTCACCTGGCCGCCCCGCCAGACCACGATCTGCCCCCTCGGCCCGTCGGCCACTGCGCCGATCGCGTCGGCGATGCAGCGGTTCCGCCCCGAGTTCGAGGCCCGGATCACGCAGGCGGAAGAGGTCCGGATGTCGGTTCCCGTCGAGCTGAAGGCCCCCTCTCATGCCTGAACCAGAAGCTCCGCCGGCCGATGGCGTGGTCGTCGAGATCAACGGCCAGGAGGTCGTGGCCCGCAGGGGCGAGCTCCTGATCGACGCCGCCGAGCGGTCCGGCACCTACATCCCGCGCTTCTGCTACCACGAGCGCATGCGGCCCGTCGGCATGTGCCGCATGTGCCTGGTCGAGGTCGACACCGGCCGCGGTCCGGCGCTGCAGCCCAGCTGCATGATCGAGTGCAGCCCGGGCATGAAGGTCGAGACCGAGTCCGAGGCCACCTTGAAGGCCCAGGACGGCGTCCTCGAGTTCCTCCTCATCAACCACCCGCTCGACTGTCCGGTCTGCGACAAGGGTGGCGAATGCCCCCTGCAGGACCAGACCATGGCGTACGGCCCGGGGGAGAGCCGCTTCCTCGAGGAGAAGCGGCACAAGGAGAAGCCGATACCGATCAGCGACCTCGTGCTGCTCGATCGCGAGCGCTGCATCCTGTGCGACCGGTGCACCCGGTTCGCCTCCGAGGTGGCCGGCGACCCGCTGATCCACTTCATCCACCGGGGCAACAACACCGAGGTCAACACGTTCCCGGGTGAACCGTTCGCCTCGTACTTCAGTGGCAACACGGTGCAGATCTGCCCGGTCGGTGCCCTGACGGCGTCGACCTACCGGTTCAAGGCCCGCCCCTGGGACCTCGAGACCACCGAGTCGACCTGCCAGGGTTGCTCGATGGGTTGTCGCATCTCGATCGACTCCTCGCGCGATCGGGTGCTGCGCTACTCCGGCGTCGACATCGACCCGGTCAACTGGGGCTGGCTGTGCGACAAGGGCCGCTTCTCCCACGAAGCCGTCGACTCGCCCGAGCGCCTCGGTCAACCGCTGGTTCGCGCCGGCGACGAGCTGGTGCCGGCCCGCTGGGCCGACGCGCTGGGCCGCGCCGCCGACGCCCTGCGGGGCGCCTCGTCGCCGTCCGCCATCGGCGTGATCGGTGGCGCCCGCCTCACCAACGAGGACGCCTACGCCTGGGCCAAGCTGGCCAAGGGCGTGCTCGGCACCGACAACGTCGACGCCCAGCTGGGCGACGGCCTTCCCGCCGAGGTCGTGCTCGGTCTGCCTCGGGCAACCATCGACCAGGTGTGCGCGCCGGGCGGCACCGTCCTCTACATCGGGCCCGACCCGAAGGAGGAGCTCGGCGTCCTCTTCCTGCGCCTCCGCCACGCCGTGGAGAACGACGGCGCCCGCCTCGTCGAGGTGGCGCCGCGCTCGTCGGGCATCTCCTCGCTGGCCAAGGCGTCGCTGCTGGCCCGTCCCGGCGAGACAGGTGAGCTCGTCCGGGCGCTCGTGGCCACCACAGCCGCCGAGCGGGAGATCGCCGGCGTCCCCGCTGAAGCCGTGAACGCCGCCCGCACCCTGCTGGCCGGTTCCAAGGGGCCGCTCACTGTCGTGCTCGGCCGCCCGTCGCTCGGCGAACCGATCGACTCCCTCGTCGACGCCGCCACCGCCGTCGTCTACGCCCGGCCCGACGCGCTCTTCTTGCCGGTCCTGCGGCGGTCCAACGTCAACGGCGCCCTCGACATGGGCTTGAGCCCCGGCCTGCTGCCGGGCCGGGTCTCCCTCGCCGACGGCCGCGACTGGTTCGCCGGCACCTGGCCCTCCGTCCCCGTCGAGCGGGGCCTCGACACTGACGGGATCCTTCGCGCCGCGGCCGACGGTCGCATCGACGTGCTCGTCCTGCTGGGGGCCGATCCCCTCGCCGACTTCCCGGATGCCGACCTCGCCGAGAGAGCACTCGCCGGCGCCCGCACGGTCATCGCCGTGGAGACCCTCCCGAACTCCTCCACCCGCCGCGCCGACATCGTGCTCGCCGCCGCCGGGTTCGCCGAGAAGGCGGGTACCACCACCAACGTCGAGGGCCGGGTGTCCACCCTCTCCCAGCGGGTCACCCCGCCGGGCACCGCCCGACCGGACTGGATGCTGGCGTCGGAGCTGGCTCTGCGACTGGGAGCCGATCTCGGCTTCGTCGATGTCGCCGACGTCCTGGCCGAGATCGGCTCCCTCGCGCCGTCGCACCTCGGGCTCGACCTCGCCCTCGTGCAGAGCTCATCCGACGGTGTCGTCGTCCCTCTGGCCGCGATCGATCCCCCGGTGGTCGAGACCGAGGTGGCCGCGGCCCCTGAGGCCGAGGGTGCGACCAGCGCCGAGAGCGACACCGACGAGAGCGACACCGATGAGGCCGTCCCGGCCGAGCCGGCGGGTCCGGACCGTCCCGAGCTGATCCGGTTCGCCGGAGCCGAGCGCCCGGCGCTCGCTCCGGTCGACGCCTACTCGTTCCGCCTGGTGGCCACCCGCAAGATGTTCGACCTGGGCACGATCGTGCAGGCCAACCCACACCTGGCCGGGCTCGCTCCCGGCACGGTGGCGCGGGTGCACCCGGCCGACGCCGACCGCCTCGGGCTCGAATCGGGCGACCGTGCCGTACTCCGCACGGCGCGGACCTCGCTCACGCTGCCGGTCCACCCCGACCCGGGCGTGCCTCGCGGCGCGGTGGCGCTCGTCGTCCACCAGGCCGACGCGACGGTCGAGGAGCTGATCGCCACCGGCGATTCCGTCACCGAGATCCGCGTCGAGACCGGCTCGTGAGCACCCCCGCCGGCGCGCGTTTGCACGGAGACCGCGACCTGCGGTGGGCTGTCCGTTTCGCCACCTCGAACCCCGCCTTTCTCACTACCTCGAACCCCGCCCCTCACGATGGAGACGATCCCGATGCTCGGAGGTGACCCGCTCCTCGCCGGCGACGTCGACCTCGCGGTCGTCCTGATCGTGCTGTTGAAGGTCGTCGTCGTGTTCGCCCTGCTGCTGGTGGCGACGATGCTGATGATCTGGTTCGAGCGCAAGGTCGTCAGCGACCTCCAGAACCGCATCGGGCCGAACACCGCCGGACCCTTCGGCATCCTCCAGACCCTCGCCGACGGCATCAAGTTCTTCTTCAAGGAAGACCTCATGCCCGAGCAGGCCCAGCGGCGGGTGTTCATCCTGGCGCCGTTGCTCACCGTGGTGCCGGCCTTCCTCCTGTTCAGCATCGTGCCCATCGGCGGCGACTTCTCCAACGGAGGCGACGGGTCTGTCGAGCTGTTCGGCCACACCACCTATCTCCAGCTCGCCGACCCGCCCATCGGCATCCTCTTCGCCCTCGCCATGTCGTCGCTCGCCGTCTACGGCGTGATGCTCGCCGGCTGGTCTTCGGGGTCGAAGTACCCGCTGCTCGGCTCGGTCCGAGCGTCGGCCCAGATGGTGTCCTACGAGGCGGCCCTCGGGCTGGCCGTGTGCGCGGTGGTGCTCACCAACGGCACCCTCAGCACCCATCAGATGGTGGTCGAGCAGGCCGGCGACGGCTGGGGCAGCTTCATCCCGAACTGGAACATCCTCATCGCCGGCTTCGTCCCGTTCGTCGTGTTCCTGTTGGCGAGCCAGGCCGAGCTCAACCGGCCACCGTTCGATCTCGTCGAAGCCGAGCAGGAGCTCGTCGGCAGCTACCACACCGAGTACAGCTCGATCCGCTTCGCCCTGTTCTTCGTGGCCGAGTTCATGAACTCGGTGACCATGGCCGCCATCATCGTCACCCTGTTCCTCGGCGGCCCTGCCGGCCCCACCCTCCTCGGCCCCGGGTGGCTGTGGGGCGTGATCTGGTTCTTCCTCAAGACCGTGGCCTTCCTCTTCTTGTTCGTCTGGATCCGCGGCACCGTTCCGCGGGTGCGTTACGACCAGCTGATGGACCTCGGTTGGAAGGTGCTCATCCCCTTGTCGATCGCCTGGCTGCTGGTCCTGGCCGTGTTCCACGTCGCCCGCGACCAGCACTGGAACGGGCTCGTGGTGGTCGGGGCCGCCGCTGTCATCGGGCTGATCTTCTTCGGTCTGCTCCGACTGGCGATCACCACATCGAAGGCCAACCGGCTCGAGGAAGCGGTCGACTGATGGGCTACCTCGGAGGGTTCCTCGTCAGCCTGCGCCAGATCGGCCGCAAGCAGCGCGTCACCACGCAGTACCCCAAGGAGAAGGCACCCAAGCCGGCGCGGGTGCACGGTCGTCACGTCCTCAACCGCTACGAGGACGGCATGGAGAAGTGCATCGGCTGCGAGCTGTGCGCCGGTGTCTGCCCGGCCCGCTGCATCTACGTGCGCGGCGCCGACAACCCGCCCGACGACCCGGTCAGCCCGGGCGAGCGCTACGGCTTCGTCTACGAGATCAACTATCTGCGCTGCATCCACTGCGACCTGTGCGTGGAGGCCTGCCCCACCGAGGCCATCACCGAGTCGAAGATGTTCGAGTTCTCCTTCACCAACCGGGCTGACGCCATCTACACGAAGGCTGAGCTGGTGGTCGGCGACGACGGTCGGCCCCGCAAGCTCCCCTGGGAGGACTGGCGCCCGGGAGAGGACGAGATGACCTCGGCCTGGATGCGGGCCACCGCGCCATCCGGAGACGCCCGCTTCGAGGGCGTGGTCGGCTGGTCGAGCGAGTTGGGCTACGGCCTGCGGGCGCCCGAAGCCGACCAGGAGACCAAGGACAAGCGCACCACGGCGCCGGAGATGATCGACGAGCACGGTCACGGCCCCGATCCCCATGGCGACCCCGGCCACGACGGGCTCAGCCACGACGACGGCCACGGGGGGCACTGATGTCGATGGAAACCGCGGTCTTCGCCGTCTGCGCGGTGATCGTCCTGCTCGGCGGGGTCGGGGTCGTGATCTCGCGCAATCCCGTGCACGCCGCCCTCAGCCTGGTCGCCACCCTGTTCGCCATCGCCGTGCTGTTCCTGAACCTCGGCGCCCAGCTGCTCGCCGCCGTGCAGGTGATCGTCTACACGGGCGCCATCGTGGTGCTGATCCTGTTCGTCATGATGCTCCTCGGCGTCGACACCGACGACGACCTCGACGCCGAGCCCCTCGTCACCCAGCGGATCTTCGCCTATCTCTTCGGGCTCGCCTTCCTGGGCATCCTCCTCGCCGTGATCCTCATCGGTGGCGAGGACGCCGTGACCGGCGCCAAGTCGGTCACCCAGGCCATCGCCGTCGACGGCTTCGAGAACATCAACCAACTCGGTCGTCAGCTCTTCACCACCTACGTGTTCGCTCTCGAGGTCACGGCCGCGCTGCTCACCATCGCCGTCGTCGGTGCCGTCGTGCTCTCCCGTCGGCCGAAGGATCTCCAGCCGATCCCCGAGGCGGAGTCGATGATCGACCAGGGCGACGAGCCCCTCACCGCCATCGGCGAGGAGGACGCACGCTGATGGACAGCAACCTCCTGCTGGCCTACCTCTGCCTGTCGGCCTTCCTCTTCGTGATCGGTGGCGTGGGGCTGCTCATCCGCCGCAACCCCCTCGTGATGATCATGTGCGTCGAGCTCATGCTCAACGCCGTGAACCTCACCTTCGTCACCTTCGGCAAGATGCTCGACGACATCTCCGGACAGGTGATCGTCTTCTTCGTCCTCGTGGTGGCCGCCGCCGAGGTGGTGGTCGGTCTGGCCCTCATCGTGGCCATGGCCCGCCGTCGACCCGACGCCAACGCCGACGACATCCGGCTGCTCAGGGGATAGCGCGCAACATGGTCGAACTGCTCTGGCTGATCCCTGCCCTTCCACTCGCCGGGTTCGTGGTCCTCCTCTTCTTCGGCAAGCGCATCGGCGAGCCGGTGGCGGGCTGGCTCGGCACTGGTGTCGTGGGCGCCGCCTTCGTGACCGCCGTCGTCGTGTTCGCCGGCCTCTGGAACGAGCCCGAACACACCTACGAGCTGTCGCTGTTCACGTGGATCCCGGCCGGGGACTTCCACGTCGACATCGGCTTCCTGCTCGATCCGCTGTCGATGGCGATGGTGCTGTTCATCACCGGCATCGCCTCGCTGATCCACCTGTACTCGATCGGCTACATGCACGGCGACAGCCGGTTCCCGCAGTTCTTCACCTACCTCAACCTCTTCGTCTTCTCCATGCTGATCCTGGTCCTGGGCGACAACCTCGTCCTGACCTTCCTCGGCTGGGAGGGCGTCGGCGCCTGCTCGTACTTCCTCATCTCGTTCTGGTTCGAGAAGGACGCCAACGCGTCCGCCGGCAAGAAGGCCTTCATCACCAACCGCATCGGTGACTGGGGCTTCATGGTCGGCACGTTCATCGTGTTCTTCGCCTTCGGCACGGTCACCTACACCGAGTTCCTGCCCGACGCGTCCGGTCTGGCCCAGACCACCGCCACCTTCATCGCCGTGATGCTGCTCATCGGCGCCATCGGCAAGTCGGCCCAGATCCCGCTGTTCATCTGGCTGCCCGACGCCATGGCCGGCCCCACCCCCGTGTCGGCACTGATCCACGCCGCCACCATGGTCACCGCCGGTGTCTACCTGCTCGTCCGGGTGAACCCCATTCTGGCCGCCTCCGCCGAGTGGCTGCCGTGGTTGATCGCCATCATCGGCTGCGCCACCGCGTTCCTGGCG
>DATDIY010000426.1:0-8115 GCA_036520815.1 Acidimicrobiales bacterium | reverse complement strand
TCGGAGCCGTCTACGACTGGCGCCGCCAGGTCACCAGCCACAGCCCCGAGTACCAGCGCTGGACGCAGTGGATCTTCCTGCGCTTCCTCGAGGCTGGCCTGGCCTACCGCCGCAACGCCCCGGTCAACTGGTGCCCCGGCTGCCAGACGGTGCTGGCCAACGAGCAGGTCCTGGCCGACGGCACCTGCGAGCGCTCCGGCGACCTCGTGCAGAAGCGCGACCTCGAGCAGTGGTTCCTCAAGATCACCGACTACGCCGACCAGCTGCTCGACGACCTCGACGGGCTCGACTGGCCCGAGCGGGTGAAGACCATGCAGCGCAACTGGATCGGTCGGTCCGAGGGCGCCGAGTTCGACATGGTCGTGACCGACGCCGACGGCACCCCGCGCTCCGACGGCGCGTCGATCCGCGTGTTCACCACCCGGCCCGACACCAGCTTCGGCATGACCTACGCCGTCATGGCCCCGGAGCATCCGCTCGTCGCCACCATCGTCACCGACGACCGTCGCTCCGACGTCGAGGCCTTCGTCGCCGTCGCCGCCAAGCAGAGCGATGTCGAGCGCATGGCGGCCGACGGCGGACTCGACAAGAGCGGCTGCTTCACCGGGGCCTACGTCCGGAATCCGTTCACCGGCTCACCGGTTCCTCTGTACCTCGCCGACTACGTGCTGATGGGCTACGGCACCGGGGCGATCATGGCGGTGCCGGCCGAGGACCAGCGCGACTGGGACTTCGCCACCGTCCACGGCCTGCCCATCGTGCGCACCATCCAGCCGCCGGAGGGCTGGGAGGGTGAGGCCTACACAGGCGACGGCGTGCACATCAACAGCGGGTTCCTCGACGGCTTGGGCAAGGCCGAGTCGATCGCCGCCGCCATCGCCTTCCTCGAGGGCGAGGGGATCGGCGAGGGCAAGGTCAACTACCGCCTCCGCGACTGGTTGGTGAGCCGGCAACGCTTCTGGGGCTGCCCGATCCCGGTCGTCTACTGCCCGACCGACGGCATCGTGGCGGTGCCGGACGATCAGCTGCCGGTGCTGGCGCCCGACGACGTCGAGTTCCTCCCGACCGGCGAGTCGCCGCTGCGCCACCACGACGACTTCCTGCACACGACGTGCCCGGTGTGCGGAGGTCCGGCCACCCGTGAGACCGACACCATGGACACCTTCGTCGACTCGTCCTGGTACTTCCTGCGGTACTGCGAGCCCTGGAACGACAGCGCCCCCGTGTCCGCCGAGGCGGCCGAATCGTGGATGCCCGTCGACCAGTACATCGGCGGGGTGGAGCACGCCATCCTCCACCTGATGTACGCCCGCTTCTTCACCAAGGCCCTCGCCGACCTGGGGGTGGCACCGAAGGAGCTGCGCGAGCCGTTCTCCCGCCTCTTCACCCAGGGGATGATCCGACTCGGCGGCGACAAGATGTCGAAGTCCAAGGGCAACCTGGTTGCCCCCGAGGCGATCCTCGACACCGACGGGGCCGACGCCCTGCGCCTCGCCCACCTCTTCGTCGGGCCCCCGCAGGACGACGTCGACTGGGAAGGCGTGGGCATCGAGGGCTGCTCGCGGTTCCTGCACCGCCTGTGGCGCCTCTCGTGCGGCGAGGTCGGGGAGGGCCCGGTCGACCGGGAGCCGACCGAGGCCGACGCGGCGGTGGACGCCGCCACCCACCGGCTGATCGCCAGGGTCACCGAGGACTACGAGCGGTGGTCCTACAACACGGCCGTGGCCGCGTTCATGGAGCACACCAACGAGCTCTACCGCTACGCCCAGGCCCCGGAGCGACCGCGGCGCGAGACCCTCGCCGAATCGGTCGACGCCCTCCTGTTGCTCGCTGCACCCATGGCACCGCACGTGACCGCCGAGCTCTGGGAGCGGCGCCACGGCAACCACGTCCACGAGCAGTCCTGGCCGGTGGCCGACCCCGCCAAGCTCGTCGTCGACACCGTCACCATGGTCGTGCAGGTCAACGGCAAGGTGAGGGACCGCATCGAGGTGCCGGCCGGGGTGGACGCGGCGGAAGCGGAGCGGATCGCGCTGGCCAGCGAGAAGGTGCAGGCCCACCTCGGCGGCAACCCGCCCCGCAAGGTGATCGCCCGCCCCCCGCAGCTGGTCAACCTCGTCGCCGGCTGATCCTTCGCTGGCGGTGGCTGTAGATCGGGCGGACGGTCAGTCCTGGTCGCGGAGGAACTGTTCGACTTCGGCGGCGAGGTCGTCGCCGGAGGGGAGGGGGCCGGAGATGTCGTCGGCGGCGTCGAACTGGCCTTCGAGCTGGCGCAGCATGGCGACGTGCTCGTCGTTGTTGGTGACGAGGGCGTCGAGCCGCTGACGGGTGACGCCGGCATCCTCGCGGAGCGAGCCGAACGGGAACGACACGCCGCCGTACTGGCCGAGGGCCCAGATCAACGCGTTGGACGCGTCGGGGTACGGCAGGGCAGCGGCGTAGTGCGGCACCTGGGCCCACAGCCCGAGCGCCGGGAGTCCCTGGTCGGCGGCCGCCGCCTCGATGGTGGCGTGCACGCCGCCGGGGACGTCCATGCGCCCGAGCACGGTGCCGACCCGGTTGGCGAGATCGACGGTCGACGCCGTCGACACCACCCGGACCGGACGGGTGTGCGGCACCGCGGCCGGATAGGCGCCCAGGCTGATGACTTCGCGCACACCGAAGTCGTGGGCGATGGCGACCACCGAGGTGGAGAAGGCCCGCCACAGGTGGTCGGGCTCGGCGCCCACCAGGAACAGCGCTTCGTTGCCCTGGGCGTCTGCTGCCGCGCGCAGCTCGATCGTCGGCCAGGTGAGCCCGGTGGTGACGCCGTTGGCCAGGTGGACCGTCGGCCGGCGAGACCGGTAGTCGAGCAGGGCGTCGGTGTCGAAGGAAGCGACGGTGACGAAGCCCGACCCCTCCAACATCGTGCCGACGGCGTTGGCCGACGCGAAGCCGGCGTCGATGTAGCCGTCGAGTGCGAGCACGAGGACCGGATCGGCCAGGTCGGGCGACTCGTGGATCTCGTAGAGCTCGGTCACCGCACCTCCGTTCCTCGGGCGTCGACAGGGAAGAGCAACCCACGCTACCGGGGTGGCAGGTGGCGTCTGGTCGTACTGGTACGCGATTCGTCCGCCCGTCCGGACGAATCGCGTGCCAGAACGGGATGGGGAAGGGACCCGTATCCTGGACGCTCGTGCCTTTCGACGTGACCGACGCGACCTTCCCGACCGACGTGCTCGAACGATCGATGACCACGCCGGTTGTCGTCGATCTCTGGGCCGAGTGGTGCGGCCCGTGCAAGACTCTCGGGCCCATCCTCGAGCAGATCGTCGACGAGACCGACGGCCAGGTCGTGCTGGCCAAGGTCGACGTCGACCAGAACCCTCAGACGGCCCAGGCCTTCCAGGTGCAGAGCATCCCGGCGGTGTACGCCGTCGCCGACGGCAAGATCATCGACGGCTTCGTCGGCGCCCAGCCGGAGGAGGCGGTGCGCGAGTTCATCCAGCGGCTCCTCCCCACCAAGGAGCAGACCGAGGTCGAGCGCCTGCGCGAGATCGGTGACGAGGCGTCGTTGCGGGCCGCTCTCGAGCTCGAGCCGGCCGACGGGGGCGTCATCGTCGACCTGGCCGAGTTCCTCGTGGGCGACGACCGAGGCGACGAGGCGCTCGAGCTCCTGGCCCGGATCCCGGAGACGGCCGACACCCGACGGGTGGCCGCTCTCGCCCGCAGCGGCGGTGGCTTCGCCAGCGAGGATGACATCGAGCGGCGCCTCGGCGAGCTCCTCGACGACGTGAAGGACGACGAGGCCGCCCGCCAGGAGTTCATCGATCTCCTGGAGATCCTCGGTCCCGACGATCCCCGCACCGGCGCCTACCGCCGCCAGCTCACCTCGCGCCTGTTCTGACCCTTTCCGAGATCCCCCGCGGCCGCCTAGCCTGACCGGTCCCGGGGCGCCTGCCGTCCCGACCTTCCCCCGTGAGCCGACGCGCCACCTCAGGTGGTGCCCCGTGCCGGGGGAACGCGCCGTGGACGACCCGACCGACGACGACGGACGCGCCGCGCGCGCCCTGGCGGAGCTCCGCCAGACCCGATCCGGCCCGCCCGCCGCCGATCGAGACGAGCTCGGCACGAGCCGGGATCGCCCCCGGTCGCTGCCAGCGTGGGGCGAGCTGGCGGCCCTCGATCCGGCTCTGCTCGCACGGTTCGGGGTCGCGGCGGTCGTGGCGGTGCTCGTGGGTGTGGGGGCCTGGTTCGTGGTGAACGCTCGAGGCGCGGGCTCCGGCGAGGTGTCGCCATTCGCGGCGACGGCGGTCACCGACACCACGCTGACTCCGGCAGCGTCTGCGGGCGCGGCGTCGTCCACCACCCTCGCCGAGATCGTCGTGCATGCCGCCGGTGCCGTCGCCCGCCCCGGGCTGCAGCGCCTCGCGCCCGGTGCCCGCGTGGCCGATCTCCTCGACGCCGCCGGCGGACCCGCCCCCGATGCCGATCTCGACCGGCTGAACCTGGCCGCACCGCTCGCGGACGGGCAGCGGCTGTACGTGCCGCGGGTCGGCGAGTCGGCGCCGGCGCCGGTGAGCCCTGAGGGAGGGGGCGGAGCCGGAGGTGGCAGCGGAGGCAGCGGTGGGACGGCGGCACCGACAGGCCCGGTCGACCTCAACACCGCCACCGCCGAGGAGCTCGATGCGCTGCCGGGTGTCGGACCGGCCACCGCCGCCGCCATCATCGATCACCGCGAGCGCAACGGGCGGTTCGGCAGCGTCGACGATCTGCTCGATGTCCGGGGCATCGGGCCGGCCAAGCTCGAGGGCCTGCGCGACCTCGTCGTCGCAGGGTGACCGCGCCGCCCAACGGCCGCCTCGCCGACCGGATGGCGACGGGGCTCTGGCGGAAGGCTCCGCTCTCCGACCCGGCCGTCGTGGCGATGGCACTCGCGGCTGGGGCGGGAGCGCTGGTGCCGCTCGCCGTGCCGGTGGTCGTGGCACTGGTGGCGGTCGCCGGAGCACTGGTCTGGGGCCGGGCCCTGCTGCTCGTCGCGGCCGTCGCCCTCCTGGCCGCGGGGCTCAGCCATCAGGCCTGGTCCGGATTGACGCCCCTGCCGCCCGGCCCGTTCGCCGGCACCGTCACCCTGGTGAGCGACCCGACCTCGTCGTTCGGGGGGTGGAAGGTCGACGCCCGCACCTCGGTGGGTCGGGTCGAGCTCCTCGCGTCAGGAGGTGCCGGTGGGCGCCTCAGCAGTCGCCAGGCGGGTGAACGGGTCGAGGTCACCGGGCGCATCGAGCGCCTCTCCGATCCGACCTGGGCGGTGCCTCGCCACGTGCGGGCCCGCCTCGTCGCCGAGCGGATCGTCCCGGTCGACGACGGGGGACCGCTCATGGGAGCCGTGAACGGGATCCGCGGGCTGGTCGTGCGGGGCGCCGACTCGCTTCCCGCCGATCAACGGGCGCTCTTCCTCGGGTTCGTGCTGGGTGACGATCGGGGCGCCTCGGTGTTGGTGGCCGATGACTTCGATGGTGCCGGCTTGTCCCATCTACTCGTCGTCTCCGGGCAGAACGTGGCGTTCGTGCTGGCGGTGGCGACCCCGGCGCTGTCCCGACTCCGCCTGCGGGGACGACTCGTCGCCACCCTCGGGGTGATCCTCCTGTTCGCCGCCGTCACCCGGTTCGAACCGTCGGTGCTGCGGGCCGCGACGATGGCCGCCATCGGGGCCACCGCCGTCGCCGTCGGCCGTCCGGTCAGCGGGGTGCGGGTGGTGGCGCTGGCGGTCACCGGCCTGCTGCTCGTCGATCCCCTCCTCGTGCACTCGGTCGGCTTCCGGCTCTCGACAGCGGCTGCGCTCGGGATCGTCGTGCTGGCCCGTCCCCTCGCCCGCGCCCTTCCCGGGCCGGGATGGCTCAGCCTCCCGCTGGCGGTCACGCTCGCCGCGCAGGCCGCCGTCGCGCCGCTCCTCGTCCCGGCCTTCGGTCCGATGCCGGTGGCGGCGGTACCGGCGAACCTCCTGGCCGAGCCGGTGGCGGGTCTCGTGATGATGTGGGGCTGCACCGCGGGTCTGGTGGCCGGGCTGGTGCCGTCGCCGCTCGCTGCCGTGCTCCACTGGCCGACACGCGCCGGGCTGTGGTGGGTGGCCGGCGTGGCCCGGACGGGCGCGGGACTTCCACTCGGGACCGTGGGGCTCGGAGCGGTGTCGGCGGCCGCCGCCTGCCTGGTCGTCGCCGTGCTGGCCCACGGTCGGCGCTCCCACCGACGGCGGTCCCGACTCGGCCCGGTGGCGGCGGTGTTGGCGGCAGTGCTGCTCCTCGGGGCAGGCCTCCAGTCGACCCGACCGACGCCAGGCCGGACCGACGTCGGAGGGGCGGAGCTGTGGAGGGGTGATGGCCCGGGCGCGGCCACCGTGCTGGTCGTCCCCGGCAACGCCCGCGCCGACGGCGTGCTGGCCGGTCTGCGGCGGGCTGGGGTCGACCGGGTCGATCTGGTCGTTCTCCGCTCGCCCGGCCCGGCGGCGGCCGGTGTCCTCGCCGTGGTGCGCCAGCGGGTGGTGGTCACCGCGGTGTGGGCGCCGGAGGGCAGCCCGGCCGCCGACGCCACCTCGGCACCCTCCGGGCCGGTTGAAGCGGGGGGCCTGAGCGTCTCGTCCACCCGGGACGGAGAGCGCCTGGCCGTCGACGTCGAGGTGCTCGGACGTGGGGGTTAGGGTCGCCCCGTGCAGCTCGCCCTCGGCGCCACCCGCTTCGACATCACCCACCGGGCGGTCGTCATGGGCATCCTCAATCGCACCCCTGACTCCTTCTACGACCAGGGCGCCTACTACGAGTTCGACGCCTTCCTCCACAAGGCCGAGCAGCTCGTCGCCGACGGGGCCGACTTCCTCGACGTGGGCGGGGTCAAGGCCGGACCGGGCGACGAGGTCACCGAGGCCGAGGAGCTCGAACGGGTCGTGCCGGCGGTGGAAGCACTGTCTCATCGCTTCGATGTGCCGCTGTCGGTCGACACGTGGCGGGCATCGGTGGCCAAGGCCTGCTTCGAGGCCGGCGCCGTGGTCGGCAACGACATCAGCGGCTTCGCCGATCCCGACTACCTGACCGTGTGCGCGGCGGCCGGGGCCTCGGTCGTGGCCACCCACATCCGCCTCGCTCCCCGGGTCCCCGACCCCGTGCCGCACTACGACGACGTGGTGGCGACCGTCTGCGAGTTCCTGGCCGATCGGGCGGCCCGAGCTCGCGCCGCCGGCATCCCGGCGGAGCGGATCATGGTCGATGCCGGCCTCGACCTGGGCAAGACCGAGCCCCAGTCGCTCGTGCTCCTGCGGGCCTCCGACCGCCTCACCGAGCTCGGCTACCCCGTCTTCCTCTCCGCCTCCAACAAGCGCTTCCTCTGGGCCCTGCTCGAGGTCGACCGCGCCTCCGCAGGCGACGGCACCATGGCCGCCCACGCCCTCGGCATCGCCCTCGGCTGTCGCGTCCTGCGGGCCCACGATGTGCGCAACGGACGACGGGTGGCCGACGTGATGGCGGCCATCCTGGCGGCGGCGTGAACGTCGACCTGGCCGCCCCGGTGCACCTCGTGAAGGGGGGCGACGAGGTGCTGCTCGGCGAGGCTGTCAGCGCGCTCGTCAAGTCGCTCGTGGGTGACGGCGATCGCACCCTGATGGTCGAGGAGCTCACCGTCGACCAGCACGCGGGCACCGACGACCAGGGCTACGACATCGCCGCACTCGTCGACGCCGCCCAGACGCCACCGTTCCTCACCGACCGGCGGGTGGTCGTGGTGCGCCACGCCGGAGTGTTCTCCACCAAGGACGCGGTGGGGCCGCTCGTGGCCTACCTGGACGACCCGTTGCCGTCCACCTCGCTGGTGCTGGTGTGGGAGAAGGATCCGCGCCCGCAGCGCCAGCCCAAGCTCCCGAACGTGCCCAAGAGCCTCGCCGACGCGGTGGTCGCCGCCGGCGGGGTCGTGGTCGACGCCTCCGCAGGTTCGGGCAAGGCCCAGGCGTCGTGGATCGACGAGCGTCTGGCGGAGTCGAGCCTGCGCTTCGACCCCGCGGCCCGGCGGCTCGTGGCCGACCACATCGGCAGCGAACCCAGTCGCCTGGCAGGCCTGCTCACCACCCTCGAGGGCGTCTACGGCGAGGGCGCC
>DATDIY010000425.1:0-10266 GCA_036520815.1 Acidimicrobiales bacterium | reverse complement strand
CGCCTCGGCCACCTCGTCGGGCCCGTAGCCCAGGTTCGACAGCGCGTCACGCACGTCGGCGATCGGCGACACCTCGCGGAGACCGCCGCCGGCGCCGGTGGTCCCACTCGACACCCCGGCGAGCGCAGCGGCGTCGAGGCCGGGCACGTCGAGGCGCGACTTGAGCTCGACCAGGAGTCGGGCCGCCGTCTTCTTGCCGACGCCGGGAACCAGGCACAGCGCGGCGAGGTCGTCGTCGGCCAGGACCCGCATCAGCGACGCCGGAGGGTGCACGCCGAGGATGGCCAAGGCGAGCGCGGGACCCACCCCGTGAGCCGACAGGAGCGCTTCGAACGCGATCCGCTCGTCGGCGGTGAGGAAGCCGTAGAGCGTCTCGGCATCCTCGCGGCGATGGTGGTGGATGTGGAGGAAGACCTCCCCGCCGGGCTGGCCGAGGTCGAGGGCGGTGGCCGCGGTGATGGTCACCCGGTATCCGACACCGGCCACCTCGACCAGCACCTCGCCGGTGGGCCAGCGCTCGAGCATCGTGCCCCGCAGCGACCCGATCACGCCGACACCCCTGGCCGAGCGGTGGCCCGAGCCGCGGCCTCGCGCAGCGGCGCCATCGCCACGTGGCACAGGGCCAGAGCGGCAGCGTCCGCGGCGTCGGGAGGGTGGGGTGGCCTCGGGAGGCCGAGCAGGGTCTGCACCATCGTCTGCACCTGTGCCTTGTCGGCGCCGCCCCATCCGGCCACGGCCGACTTCACCTCGTTCGGGGAGTACTCCACGACATCACATCCGGCGTGCACGGCCTCGGCCATCGCGATCCCACTGGCCTGCCCGACCGACATCGCGGTGCGCACGTTCACCTGGAACAGCACCCGCTCGACGGCCAGCACCGAGGGCCCGTACTCGGCCAGGAGCGCCCGCAGCTCTTGTTGGAGCTCGGCCAGGCGGAGATGGACGGGGGCATCTGCGGGGGTACGGATGACGCCCAGAGCGACCGGTCGGGCTTTGCGGTCACGGGCCTGGGGACCGGGCGCGTCGAGCACGCAGTAGCCGCAGCGCGACAGGCCGGGATCGATGCCGAGCACGAACACTCGTACGAGGCTAGCGCCGGTCGGGCGGCACGATGGTGATCCTCCGGAACGCTCCGCGGCGGCACCGACTTCTCGTGAAATGGCTTCGTATGACGACGCCACCTGCCGATGTAGCTCCGGTGACCACCGTGACCGATGGCCAGATCCTCGCCGCCCCCACGACCCCGACCGACGTCGAGCTGACCGTCGACCTGCGGAAGGTCGACCGATGGTTCGGCAGCGTCGCCGCCCTCAGCCAGCTCGATCTGGCCGTGCCGGCCGGTGCCATCACCGTGCTGCTCGGCCCCAACGGCGCCGGCAAGACCACAGCGATCCGGATGATCACCGGCGCCCTCACCCCCGACGAGGGCACCGTCCGCACCTTCGGCCTCGACCCCGGGGCCGACGGCGAGGACGTGCGCCGGCGCTGCGGAGTCGTCTCGGCCAAGCCCGCCCTCTACGACCGCCTCTCGGGCAGGGGCAACCTCGAGTACGCCGCCGAGCTGTACGGGATGGGCCGCAAGGCCGGCGACCGCATCACCGCTGCGGCCGACCGCTTCGGCATCGTCGAAGCCCTCGACCAGAAGGTCGGCGGCTACTCGACCGGCATGAAGACCCGCCTTGCGCTCGCCCGGTCGCTCCTGCACGATCCGGAGCTGCTGCTCTACGACGAGCCCACCTCCGGTCTCGACCCCGAGTCGTCCTACGCCGTGCTCGAGCTCATCCGCGAGATGACCGCCGAGGGCCGCACCGTCGTCATGTGCACCCACCTGCTCGTCGAGGCCGAGGGCCTGGCCGACCGCATCGTGGTGCTCGACGGCGGCACCGACCTGCTCTCCGGGAGCCAGGACGAGCTGACCCGCCTCTACTGGCCACCCAACCTGGTGCACATCGGTGCCACCGACCCCGGCGCACTGCGTCAGATGGGCAAGTGGGACGGCGTGGTGTCGATCGGCTCCGCCGGCGACGACCGACCCGAGGTCGTGCAGATCCAGGTGGACGACCCCGCCCGCATCCCCGAGCTGGTCACCCGCCTCGTATCCGAGGGGGTGCAGGTCAACCGGGTGGAGCCCCACGAACCCACCCTCGAGGCCCTGTACTTCGCCGTGCGCCGCGACCATCGACAGCGTCAGAAGGGCACCGACCACGACGGCCTCGCTCCCATCCGACCGCCGTCCGCCTACGGCCTCGAAGAAGAGGACGACCTCCGATGAGTGCCGTCACCGTTCCCCCCACCCGGTCCCGACGCAGCTCGATCAACTGGTCGCGCATGCTCACGGTGACCCGCACCGAGCTTCGCCAGCTCCGGGAGTCGAAGGACTTCTGGGTCCCGATGGTGATCCTCGGCGGCTTCTTCTTCCTCGTGGTGCCCACGATCCTGCTGCTGACCATCACCAGCATCGGCAACGTGAACGCCATCCAGCAGGTGTCGGACGCTCTGAAGCTCCTGCCCTCCGCCGCCCAGGAGGCGGTGCCCCAGAACGTCGACGCGTCCAGCCAGGTCAGCTACGTGCTCGCGGTCTACCTGTTCGCCCCGATCGCGGTCGTCGTGCCGCTCACCATCTCCACCGCCGTCGGCGCGTCGAGCATCGTCGGTGAGCGAGAGCGCGGCACCGGCGAGTTCCTCGCCCACTCCCCCGCCGACGTCCGCGAGATCTACCTCGGCAAGCTGATCGCCAGCCTCGTCCCCGGCTACATCACGACCGTCGTGGGGTTCGGCTGCTACTCGCTGATGGTGAACCTGCTCGTCGGCCGCAAGGTCGGCGGTTGGTTCTTCCCCACCCCGTCGTGGTGGCTGCTGATCCTGTGGGTGCTACCGCCGTTCATGGCCATCGCGCTGTCGCTCGTGCTGCGCCTCTCGGCCCGGGTGCGCTCCACCGCCGCCGCCCAGCAGGCCGCCGGGCTGGTGACGTTCCCGCTGATCATCATCGCCTACACCCAGTCGACCGGGTCGCTGATCGGGTCGGGTGCCCCCGTCATCGCTTTCGTCATCGGTCTGGTGGCGTGGATCATCGCCTTCGCCCTGCTCTCGACGGGCTTCAAGTCGCTCACGCGTGGCCGCCTGCTCGGCGTCGCCGACGAACGCTGACCACTACTTCGGGCCGAGGCGGACACCGCCGTCGACCCGCACGACCTGGGCGTTCATGTACGGGTTGGCGATGATCTCGACGACCATGCGGGCCAGCTCGTCGGGACGACCGAGGCGGTCCGGGAAGAGCACGTCCTGCTTGAGACGGTCCTTGAACTCTTCGGCAGCCTCGCCCTCGCCGTAGATCGGCGTGTCGATCAGACCGGGCGCCACCGCGTTCACCCGGATGCCGACGACGGCGAGGTCGCGGGCGATCGGGAGCGTCATGCCGACGATCGCACCCTTGCTCGCCGAGTAGGCGGCCTGGCCGATCTGGCCCTCGAAGGCGGCGACGGAGGCCATGTTCACGATGACACCGCGCTCGCCGTCCTCGAGCGGCTCGGTGCGGCTCATCGCCGTCGCCGCGATGCGGGTGACGTTGAAGGTGCCCGTCAGGTTCACGTCGATGACCTTGCGCCAGAGGTCCATGTCGAACGCCGAGTCGTAGCTGCCGTCGCGGCCGATCGTGCGAGCGCCCGGAGCGAAGCCGGCGGAGTTCACCGCCGCCCGCAGCGGAGCGATCTCGGCGGCCGTCTCCACGGCGGCGATCACGTCGTCGGTGTTGGTCACGTCGACGTGGCAGAAGGTGCCCCCCAGCTCGGTGGCGAGCTCCTTGCCGAGGGAGTCGTTGAGATCGGCGATCACGACCTTGGCCCCGGCCGCGGCGAGACGCCGGGCCGAGGCGGCGCCGATGCCGGACGCACCGCCGGTGACGATCGCGGAGATTCCGTTGATGTCCATGACGCGGCAGCCTACGAGCCCGACTCTCCCCGACCGAAGCCGGGAGCGGGCCCCGCCGAGCTCAGCGCGACCGGCCCTGGCGGGCCTTCAGCCGGTCGAGGTCGCCGAAGCGCAGGGGCTTGCCCGGGAGCGGGGTGGCGGCGGCTGGGCGCAGCCCGTCGAGCATGACCGCGACGTAGCGGTCGCGGACGGGCTGGTCGCCGCCGACGACGGCCGTGATCTGGGCGATGCCGGCGAACAACATCGACGTGTCGGCCGGGCTGATGTCGTCGCGGATGGCGCCGGCCGCCTGGGCCCGCTCCAGCACCTGGGCGGTCTTGGTCCGGACCTCGCGCTTCAGGGCTTCGTCGATGGTCATCACCAGCTCCGAGGCCATCTGCTCGGCGAGGGCCCTCCGCTTCGCCTGCTGGGCGGCGAGCTGGTGGACGTACCAGTCGAAGGCGGCGGCCGGCTCTTCAGCGCCGAGGGCGGCGTCGAGGGCCACGAGCAGCTCCCGGTAGCTCTCGTTGAGGACTTCGTCGAGCAGCGCCTGCTTGGTCGGGAAGTGACGGCACACGGTGCCGACACCCACTCCGGCCTCGCGGGCGACGTCTTCGATGGTGGCGCCGTTGCCGTTCCGGCTGAACACCGTCTCGGCGGCTTCGAGCACGCGGTGACGGTTCCGCTGGGCATCGGCCCGCAGCGGACGCTCCTCAGTGACAGTCGTCCTACGTGGTGGCATCCGGAACGCTTCTTCCGTATCCTCGACCGAAGCGGAATGGTGCTCCCACTTTACCGGGTGGGGCGGGCGCTCCGCTGGAACACCGTCCGACGACCCGGACGCCGCTGAGGACGACGATGACACAGCCCACCATCGACACGACGCCTGGGCCCGATCCCCGTCGCTGGATCACGCTCGGCGTGCTCATCGTCTCGGTCGTGATCGTCGTGCTCGACACGTCCGTGCTCAATGTGGCGATCCCGACCATGTTGCGGGAGCTCGACACCACTGTTCCGAGCCTCGAGTGGGTGGTCTCGGGCTACGCGCTCACCCTCGCCAGCCTCCTGATCATCGGCGGTCGTCTCGGCGACATCTACGGCCACCGCCGCCTCTTCATCATCGGCCTCACGCTGTTCGGCACCGGGTCCGCCATCGCCGCCGTGGCCCCCAACGTCGGAGTGCTCATCCTCGGCGAGGCGGTGATCGAGGGAACCGGCGCCGCCCTCATGGTCCCCAGCACGCTCGCCCTGCTCTCGGGCAGCTTCCACGGCCGCGAGCGAGCCGGCGCGTTCGCAGCGTGGGGTGCGGCCATGGGCGGCGCCGCCGCGTTCGGCCCCGTCATCGGCGGTTTCCTCACCACCAACTACAGCTGGCGGTGGGCGTTCGGAATCAACGTGATCATCAGCCCGATCGCCATCGTCCTCGCCCTGCTGTTCATCAAGCGGGGGAAGGTCACCGGGAACCACACCGCCATCGACTTCCCGGGTGCGCTCCTCGTCGCCTGCGGGACCTTCCTCGTGGTGTTCGGCCTCAGCCAGGGCCCGACCTACGGTTGGCTCGAGCCCAAAGAGGCGTTCCACATCGCTGGTCTCGAGGTGTGGCCCACGTCGCTGCCGATCTCGGTGGTCTCCGGCGCCTTCCTCCTCGGAGCGGGTCTGCTGGCCGTGTTCGTGCGCGTCGAGCTGGTCAAGGAGCGCAACGGCCGCCATCCACTCTTCGAGTTCAGCCAGATGCGCCGCCCCTCGTTCCGCTACGGAACGGTCGTGGTCATGATCGCCGCGCTGGGCCAGCTCGGGATGCTCTTCTGCCTCCCGCTCTTCCTGCAGACCTCGAGCGACCTGACCGCCCAGCAGACCGGCCTCTGGCTCCTGCCCCTCGGCACCGGGATCATCATCGGCGCCCAGCTCGGCGGACGCCTCGCCCGCCACGTCGGCGTCACCAACGTGATCCGGGCCGGATTCGTCGCCGAAGTGGTCGGAGTGGTCGCCCTCATCCCCGGCCTGCAGCCCGGTGCCTCGTTCTGGAGGATCCTCCCCTGTCTGATGCTGTACGGCGCCGGGAGCGGGGTCGCCAACTCTCAGCTCACCAACGTGGTGCTGTGGGGGATCCCGGCGGAACGGGCAGGTGCCGCCGGCGGCGCCAACAGCACCGCCCGCCAGCTCGGCGCCGCCCTCGGTGCCGCCACCCTCGGCACCCTCCTGACCGTGCACACGATCAGGACGGCCGTGTCGTCGGTACAGGCCGCCGGGCTGCCGACCTCTGTCACCGACTCCGCGGTGTCCGGGATCGAGGCGATGGGACCCAATTGGCAGGCCCCTGCCGACCTCACCCCCGACCAGGCCAACACCCTCAACCACCTCTTCGACAGCGCGGTGGCCACCGGGGCCCGATGGGCCCTGGGGTTCACCGCCCTCATGTTCCTCGCCGGAGGGCTCCTCAGCCTCCTCATCCCCCAGATCGGGCTCGACGAGGTCGTGAGCGAGGAGGCGCCCTTGGCCGACGTGGGAACCCTGGCGCTCGAGCCCCATTGAGCGACGCTGCAGTCGAGTGCCCGTTGTCGGAGTCGGTCCGTAGCCTTCCGGGGATGGACACCTGGCACGCACCGACGCCGCCGCAGCTGCGACGGCTCACCGAGGAGCTGGCCGAGTCCGGCCTCGTGCTCGACGGGTCGAGCGACTGGCACCCGATCGCGCTGTGGGAGATCTCGTACGCCCTGCGGCCCCGGATCCACGAGCGCTACGTGCCCAGCTTCGGCGCCATCGTCGCCCCCACAACCGACCCGGCCACGTGGAACGAGCTCACCGGGCTCACCGTCGAGCGCGGCACGATCACCCACTCCGACGACGGCAGCGCACGTCGCTACGCCGACGGCATCGCCAGTTGGTACATGCGCCACGCCGATGGCACCGACGAGTGGGTCACGCTCGACCGCCAGGCCGGATCGGAGCGCGACGTCGTCGTCCTGGCCACGGCGATGGGCGCGACGATCGTGCAACGCCATCCGTCCGGCATCGTCCGCGTGGTGGGCACGTTCGGCGTGTTCCGGTGGGACGGCCTCGACTGGCGCCACGAACCACTGGTCACGCACTGGATCGACGGCCTCGCCGTCGACGACGACGACCGCAAGGTGCTGCACAAGCTCCTGGAGTTCGCGGTGCACGACCTCGGCGCGCGCGGCATCGGCGCCACGCTGATCCACCGGGCCGACCCCGATCTCGATCAGGGCCGCGAGCAACGCCTCGGCACGCCGCCGCCGTTGCGGATCACCCGTCCGCTGTCGCTGGCACCACTGCGCCATGCCCTCGCCCAGACCGACGGCGCCACCCTGTTCGACGCCGACGGCACCCTCGAGGAGATCGGGGTGCGCCTCGTCCCGTCGATCGAGGCCGAGGTCGGCGTCGAGGGGTTCCGGGGCATGCGCCACACCGCGGCGCGCCGGTACAGCTACGACGATCCCGGTGCCACGGTGATCGTGGTCAGCGAGGACGGGCCGGTGACGGTGTTCCGCAGCGGCGAAGTGGCCGGCACCGCCGAGTCCATCGCCGAGCTCCCCATCCCACCCAGCTGACAGCCCCGCGGCGCCGGTAGCGTCGACGGGGAGCCGACACGGGAGGTACGACCGATGAGCGGGACCACCGAACGCGCCATCCTCGCCGGAGGATGCTTCTGGGGCATGCAAGACCTGATCCGCAAGCTCGACGGAGTCGAGTCGACGCGGGTGGGCTATTCGGGCGGCGACGTCGACAACGCGACCTACCGCAACCACGGCACCCACGCTGAGGCCATCGAGATCGTGTTCGATCCGTCGCTCATCTCCTTCCGGGACCTGCTCGAGTTCTTCTTCCAGATCCACGATCCGTCGACGAAGAACCGCCAGGGCAACGACATGGGCATGAGCTACCGGTCGGCGATCTTCTACGTCGACGACGAGCAGAAGCGCGTGGCCGAGGACACCATCGCCGATGTCGACGCCTCGGGCCTGTGGCCCGGCCCGGTCGTCACCGAGGTGGCTGCCGCCGGCCCGTTCTGGGAGGCCGAACCGGAGCATCAGGACTACCTCGAGCGCTACCCGAACGGATACACCTGCCACTTCCCCCGACCGGGCTGGAAGCTCCCGACGCGGAGCGCCTGACCGAGGTCGCCTCGTGGGATCGGTACGCGACGACGGCGACCTGCTCGCCGACCCGACCGTCCCCTACCGGGGAGCCACCAGCCGACTCGGCGGGGTGCCGGTCGACGTCGACTCGTTGGGGGTGGCCGAGGCGCCGGCCCGGCAGATGTTGCTGCTCGACGAACCGGAGCCGCCGCGCCCGATCGCCGAGGTGTTGCCGGGTGTGGTGCACGTGCCCGACTGGCTCGACCTCGACGAGCAGCAGGCGCTCGTCGAGGAGTTCCGCGAGTGGGCCCGTCCGCCCGCCGGGCTGCGCCACCCCAGGGTTCCGGCCGGCCACGTGATGAGCACCATGGCCGTGTGCCTCGGCTGGCACTGGTCGCCCTACGCCTACTCCCGCACCGCCGACGACACCGACGGGGCCCCCGTCACGCCGATGCCGGCGTCGGTCGACGCGTTGGCCCGACGAGCGGTCGCCGAGACCTACGGTCCCGACAGCCTGGAGATGCACGACTACGAGCCCGACGCCGGGATCGTGAACCTCTATCCGCCGGGAGCCCACCTCGGCCTCCACCAGGACGGCGAGGAGCCCTCGACGTCGCCCGTCGTCACCATCAGCCTGGGCGACACGTGCGCCTTCCGGATGGCCGGCATCGATCGCCGCACGGGCCCGTTCACCGACGTCGAGCTCCGCAGCGGCGATCTGCTCGTGTTCGGCCGGGAGAACCGTCGCATCTTCCACGGCGTGCCCAAGGTGCTCGACACCACCGCCCCCGACGGCCTCGGCCTACCGCCCGGCCGCCTCAGCATCACCGTCCGCCAGACCGGCTTCGCCTGAGGAGGTCTGCCATGTCGATGTCCGGATTGACCCAACCGTTGCCCGATCAACCTCCAGGACAAGGTCCTGAGCCCACCGACGTGTTCGATGCCGACGCCGGGAAGCAGAGCCCGCTGCTGGACCTCACGCTGCGGCTCGAGCACGAGTCCCGGCTCGATCCGGTCGTCGACCAGATCGAGGGTGCCGTGGAGCCGATCCTGGGGAAGCCGACGACGAAGGCGCTGCTGGGCGGTCGGTGGCTTGGTCATGCGGTGCACCCGCTGCTGACCGACCTCCCGATCGGCTTCTGGACCAGCGCCACCGTCCTCGACCTCGTGGGTGGTCAGCGATCCGCTGCCGCCGCCCAGCGGCTCGTCGGTCTCGGCGTGCTCAGCGCGGTGCCGACCGCGGTCACGGGATGGTCGGACTGGCTGTCCCTCGACCGTCCGTTGCGTCGGGTCGGCGTGGTGCACGCCGCATCGAACGGTGCCGCGCTCGGTCTCTACTCGCTCTCGTGGCTCGCCCGCCGAAAGGGGCACCACGCCAGCGGCATCGTCCTCGGCCTCCTCGGCGGAGCGGTGGCGAGCGGCGCCGGCCACCTCGGTGGGCACATGACCGTGGGCCGGGGCGCAGGGGTCCTGGCCACCCGGGATGCCCTCAGAGCCGCCGACGACGACTGATCCGGGTCGTCTCAGCCCGCCCGCCCGGGACGAACGTCGCAGGGGTGGCAGCAGCGCACGACGGCGAGCGTAGCGACACGTCGGGACCCGTCTTCCCGACCGAGCGAGCTGACGAACCCCTTGCCGACGACCGCTCCGCCCCCTAGTTTCTCGGGCACTTGGGGGGCGAGAGGTGAAAGCCTCTCCCCTCCACCATCTCCCGCCACGCCGGAGCCACGACGACCAGGCTGAGTACCGCCGGTCGCCAGCCGGCGGGCGACGCCAACGCACTGGTCAGTGGCGAACGACCATGACCGTGCACCGAGGTCCCGGAGCGCGGCCGAGGCGGCCGTCCGCGGTGACGAGGGGCGCCTCCAGTGCTTCAGCGACCGCGACATAGGTGGCGTCGTAGGCGCTGAGGTTGTCGCGCAGCTCCCAGATGCGGCCGAGGAGGCCGCCGACCGCAACTCGCTCGATGCCGAGACGTCCCCAAACCTCGATCGCACGGGTGGCGTCAGCGGCCCCGACCTCACCTCGGAGGAGCTGGGAGCGAATCGCGTGCACCACCTCGGAATCGGCCAGATGAGGGCAGACCACTGCCTCGTCGCGGAGCTTCGCTCGCGCTGCACCGTCATTGAGAAGGCCGAGCACTGCTGCCGATGCGTCGATCACGATCACCGCTCGGCGCGACCAGCCTCGACCGAGCTCACGATGGCGGCGACTTCCACACCCAGGTCGGGCAGATCCGCCAGCAGTCTGGGGTTGTCGGCCC
>DATDIY010000424.1:0-2089 GCA_036520815.1 Acidimicrobiales bacterium | reverse complement strand
GGTCACCCTGCTGCTGGCGTGGGCGGTGGTGCTGCCGATGAACCGGGCGCGGTCGCTCGACCGGCGAGCAGGTCGGGTGGGCGCGCCGGCGACCGTCGACCGCTGGGTGGTGTGGACGCTCCGGACCCAGCTGGCCGTCGTCTACCTGTTCGCCGGACTGGCCAAGCTCACGCCGGACTGGATCCTCCGGGGGGAGCCGCTCTCCGCCTGGCTGGCGGCCCGGAGCGACCTGCCGATCGTCGGGCCGATGCTCACCCACCCGTCGGCAGGGCTGGTGGCGAGCTGGGCGGGCGCCATGTTCGACCTCACCATCGTCGGGTTCCTGTGCTGGCGCCGCACCCGCCTCGGGGCCTACGTGGCCGTCGTCGCCTTCCACCTGGTGACGTGGCGCCTGTTCCCCGCCATCGGCGTGTTCCCGCTGGCGATGATCGCCCTCACCCCGGTCTTCTTCGCCCCCGACTGGCCCCACCGCCTCGCCTGCCTCACCCGCGCGACGAGAACAGATAGACCGAACCGTCGCGCGAAACGGTCGCTCCAGCGACCAGAACGCGCGGCAGAAGCCGGGGGTGTGAGCTCGAACGGGTCGCAGGGACTGGAGGGCGCGACGGCTCGGCGGATGAGTCGGTGGGTGGTGGCCGCGCTGGCGGTGGTGGCACTGGTGCAGGTGCTCGTGCCGCTGCGGCACCTGGCCGAGGGGGGCGACGTGCGGTGGGACGAGGCCGGCTACCGCTGGTCGTGGCGGGTGCTGCTGACCGAGCGCAGCGGGGTGGCCACCTTCGACGTGGTCGACCCCGTCACCGGCGAGCACCAGCGGGTCTCTCCTGCCGAGGATCTGGCACCGCACCAGGCCCGCTACGTCTCGTCGCGCCCCGAGGCGTTGCGCCAGTTCGCCCACTGGCTGGCCGACCGGCACGAGGACGAGACCGGCGTGCGTCCCGAGGTGCACGTCCAGGCGTGGGTGTCGGTGAACGGCAGCCGCCGGGCCCTCATCGTCGACCCCGAGGTCGACCTCGCGGCGCAGCCGTTCACCGTCGGCCGTCCGCCGTGGGTCCTCCCCACCCCGCCCGACCTCTGACCCCGACACCACCCAAGGTTGGGGGTCGGCGCTACTCGGGGCCGCGCAGCTTGCGGATGCGGGCGACCCGGCGTTGAGCGTCCGAGCGGCGGATGGGATCGTCGATCCGCCCGAGTCGCAACCCCGCCAGCAGGTACGGGAGATCGCCTTCCCGGTCCTCCACCGCGACGACTTCGCACACCTCGAGGCGCCCGCCGACGTCATGGACCACGATGCGATGCTCCGGCTCGCCCTCGACGGCGACCACGATCTTCCCGCAGTCGCGGAGATCGCCGGTCTTGGCGAAGTCGTGCAGTGCACGGGGCGTGAGCTGGCCAGCGTCGAGGCGCTTGAGGAGCCGCAGCACCTCGATCGCCACCTCTCTCGAGCGTTCGGCCACGAGTCGCAGATCGTCCTTCGCCTCGTCGAGGAACTGGACCCGCTGGTACGGACCCCGACGCCCTGCGCTCACAGCTCGTCGAGATCGACGCCCAGTTCTTCGGCGACGTCGGCCAGCGAGGTGCGGTTCCCGCGGTCGGAGGCGGCGCGCTCACGGATGCGCTCGGCGATGGCGATGTCCTCGGCCACGTCGATCAGCAGCTGGAAGGTCTCGTAGGGAAGGAGCACGGCTTCGGGCTGGCGATGATCGCCGAACACGACGGGGTCGGCCTCGAGGCCTTCCTCCCGGAATCGGGCCACGTGGCTGGTCAGCTGAGCTCGGGCGTCACTGATGGTCTCCGGCATCGTCCACCCTCCTGTACAGGTTCCTGTACATCCTACCACCGGCCCCGCCACCACCAAGGGCCGTGGGCGTGGGGTGGCCCGGGCAGTGGGTCAGGAGGCCAGGGACTGCAGGAGGGTGCGGGCGGCGCCGGCGACGTAGAGCGATCCGGCCACCAACACCACGTCCTCGTCGGTGGAGACGTCGATGGCGCGTTGCACGGCCGTGGCCACGTCGTCGATCTGCTCGGTCATGATGCCGAGCGCACGCGACACGGCCGCCACCTCGGCGCCCGGCATGGCCCGGGGGCTGTC
>DATDIY010000423.1:0-18339 GCA_036520815.1 Acidimicrobiales bacterium | reverse complement strand
AGCCGCTCCTCGCGGAGCTCGTCGAGCGGTTCGGCATGGCCTGGGAGCTGCACCGCGTCGGCGTCCGGGAGCGGATGGTGGTGGCCTGTTCGCGCGAGATGTGGTGCGCGGCCGACCTGTTGAACCGGGTCGAGCTGGGCGAGCTCGACGTCGATGTGGTGGCGCTCGTGTCGGACAAGCAGCGGGCCGCGCCGCTCGCCGCTCGCCACGAGGTCCCGTTCGTGCTCGTGGACGGTGGTCTGGCGGGGGACGAGCGGGCCGTCCAGGAGGCGGCGCTGACGCGGGCGCTCGACGAGCTCGCCCCGGATCTGGTGGTGCTCGCCCGCTACATGCGGATCCTGCCCGAGTCGATCACCTCGGCGTGGGCGGGGCGGATGATCAACATCCACCACTCGTTCCTGCCGGCGTTCCCGGGGGCCCGGCCCTACCACCGGGCCCACGAACGGGGCGTGAAGCTGATCGGCGCCAGCGCTCACTACGTCACCGCCGAGCTCGACGCCGGTCCGATCATCGCCCAGGGGGTGGTGACCGTGACCCATCGCGACGAGGTCGAGGACCTGGTGCGCAAGGGCCGAGAGGTCGAGCGCACCACCCTCGCCGAGGCGGTGCGCCTCCACCTCGAGCACCGGGTGCTCGTGTGGGGGAACCGCACCTGCGTGTTCGCCTGAG
Organism: Acidimicrobiales bacterium; assembly: GCA_036520815.1. Classification (GTDB taxonomy): domain Bacteria; phylum Actinomycetota; class Acidimicrobiia; order Acidimicrobiales; family Acidimicrobilacustridaceae; genus CAMFLJ01. The sequence goes on along the minus strand of DATDIY010000423.1, from coordinate 17,670 downwards.
ACGACGGCGTGCCGGTCCGGGTTGCGCCTGATCGGCATCCACGTAGGGTTGTCAGGGTCCGGGCGAGACGGAGGCCACCCGTGGACGAACTGCTCACCATCCCCCGACCGGCCATGCGGGCCCGCGGTCCCCAGATGGGCCCGGCGATCGTCATCGGCCTGGTCGTCGTCGTGCTCCTCGTGGTCACGGCCCTGGCCGTACGCCCGATCGACACCGTCTCGGTGACCGTCGACAACCCCACCGACTGGCGGGCCGAGGTGAGCGTGCGCTCGGCCTCGTCGAGCTCGTGGACCGGTCTGGGCGCGGTGGATCGCGAGAGTGAGGTCCAGTTCCTGGAAGTGCCCGACCAGGGTGCGTCCTGGGTCGTGCGTTTCTCCTACGCAGGGCAGAGCGAGGAGATCGAGGTCGACCGCGCTGCGCTTCGTGACGGCGGGTGGAAGGTCGACGTGCCCGACGCCCTGGCCGAGGCCCTGGCCGACGAAGGTGTTCCCCCCACGATTGGCAGGGGTTCCGGCGGCTGATCAGAGCGTCACCAGGCGTGGCGGATCCAACCACAGAAAGTGCTTCTGTCGCGCGGCTGACCTGCCGATGCACTGATCAGCGCGCGCCGCCGGTGGCCGGGACCGGCTCCTCGTGGCGGCGTGACATCCGTCGACCAGCCACCGAGAGACCTGCCATGCCCACCGCCACGTCCCGACGCCCGGCCTCCCCGCCCCGCCGCCGCCGTGTCCTGCTCGCCGTCGCCGTCGCCGCCATGGCGCTGCTCAGCGCCGCCTGCGAGCAGATGCACCCCGACAATCGGGCGGCGGGCATCCCGATGGCCACCAACGGGCAGCTCCCGCTCTCGTACCTGGCGTCGACGACGAAGGGCTGCGTGGTCTACGACGAGGCGCTGGCGTCGCTGAACGCGATGATCGCCCAGGCGGCCAAGGACGGCGTGACGCTCCGTCCCAGCAGCTGCTACCGCGACTACGCCGGCCAGGTCGCCGCCCGGGAGGACTGGTGCAACCGCGGCGCCTGCCACATGGCGGCGGTGCCGGGCACGTCCAACCACGGCTGGGGCAAGGCCGTCGACTTCGCTGACGAGAAGGGCACCCTCGACTGGGACAGGCCCGCCTACACCTGGCTCAAGACGTGGGGTTGGCACTTCGGCTGGATGCACCCGACGATCATGGAACCGGGCGGGTCGGTCCCCGAGCCGTGGCACTTCGAGTGGATCGGCGACGGCGGCAAGATGTTCCTCGGCGACTACTTCGGCATCGGCAACGGACCGCTGGCTGTTCCCCGGGGCCAGCCCATCGGCACCCTCGACTCGGTCACCCCCATCGACGGGGCGGTGGAGATCTCGGGTTGGGCCATCGACCCCGATCAGGTGACCCCCATCCCGGTGCACCTGTACGTGGACGATGCCGCCATGGAGGTCAGGGCCAACCGGTCCCGCCCTGATGTGGGCGCCGCCTTCCCGCTGTACGCCAAGTACAACCACGGCTTCGCCGCCACGCTGGGGGCGAGCCCCGGGCGCCACAAGGTGTGCGCCTACGCCATCAACGTCTCGGGCACCGGGTTCAACGCCCTCCTCGGCTGCAAGACGGTGACGGTGCCCACCCCGGAGGTGTCGGTCCCCGCGGCCTCACGCGCACCCGCTCCGGCGCCGACGACCACCACCAGCACGACGACGCCCCCGACGACCTCCACCTCCACCTCCACCACCCTCGCTCAAGGCTCCCCCTCGTAGACCCGATGATCTGACATGGCCCCCAACTCGACAGTCGACGTGGTCGACGGCCAGCTCGTCGTCAGCGAGGCCCCTGGTCCGGCCCGGCCGAAGCGGTCGCGGCGGCTCTGGAAGGTGCTGATCGGCATCGGTGTGGTGGTGGTGCTGCTGATCGTGGCCGCAGTCGCGTGGTTCTTCCTCGGTCGCGAGGAGGCCCGCCCGGTCAGCGACGACCAGGCCCTCGAAGGCTTCCGTGGTCAGGGCGGCACCTCCAGCGACGCCGCCGGTCTGCCGGCCGCCGGCGTCTACACGGCGACCGCGACCGGTACCGAGTCGGTCGGCATCCCCGGCTTCGACGAGAACCTGGGCCCCAACGCCCCGGTGACCGTCACCCACGACGCCGGCGACTGCTTCACCTACCGGGCCGACTTCAACAGCCACTACTGGCGGAACTGGACATGGTGCCCGACGACTGACGCCACCTTCGCCGTCACCACCATGGTCAGCCGCACCGGGCGCAGCCTGCCGGGCGTCGAGATCGAGAGCCTGGCCACCTACACCTGCGACACCCCGATCCCGTTCCTCTGGGCCGACGCCGCCGTCGGCGACCAGCGCACGGGCTCGTGCACCGGCGTCGTGGAGGACAGCGAAGGGGTCACCGGCGATGCCGCCGTGGTCGAGGTGCTCGACCGGACCACGCTCACCGTCGCCGGCGAGGAGGTGGACGTGATCCACCTCCGCTCGACGGAGACCCTGAGCGACGCCCAGACCGGCAACGAGACCGACGAGTGGTGGATCGACGCCGACACCGGGCTCCCGGTCCGGATCGAGTTCGGCATCCTGGCCAAGGGTTCCCGTGAGTACACGGTGACCGGCACCCTCGAGCTGACCACCCTCACGCCGGCCACCTGAACCGGCCCCGCTCTGCTGGCGGGCGGTCTACAGCAGGAACGTGAACAGCGGGGAGCCGGGTGGAACGCGCTCGATCGTGAGTGGGCTGTCGTCCATGCGCACGAGCAGGCCGGCGAGGTCGGCGGCGTCCTCCAGCTCGATGCCGACCAGCGCCGGACCGGTCTCTCGGTTGTTCTTCTTCACGTACTCGAAGAGCACGATGTCGTCGTCGGGACCGAGCACCTCGTCGAGGAAGTGGCGCAGCGCCCCCGGCTCCTGCGGGAAGGTGACCAGGAAGTAGTGGCGCAGACCCTCGTGCAGCAGTGAGCGCTCCACGATCTCCCCGTAGCGGCTGACGTCGTTGTTGCCGCCGGAGACGAGGCACACGACCGGACCCTCCGGGGCCCGGGCCAGCGGACCCCGCAACGCCGCGCTCGCCAGTGCGCCAGCGGGCTCGGCGATGACTCCCTCGGTCTGGTAGAGCTCGAGCATCTCGGTGCACACGGCACCCTCGGGGACGCTGACGATCTCGTCGAAGGCGTCCCGCACGATGGGGAACGTGAGGTCGCCGACCCGACCGACGGCGGCACCGTCGACGAAGGTGTCGACGGCGCTGAGCGCCACGGGGTGTCCGGCCGCCAACGCCGCCTGCATGCTGGGAGCACCGGCGGGCTCGGCACCGACGAGGTGGATGTCGGGGAACCGGTCGCGGAGCCACACCGCCATGCCCGCCGCCAGCCCGCCTCCGCCGACGGGGATGACGATGGTGTCGATCGGCGCCTCCGACTGGTCCAGCAGCTCGACCGCCACGGACCCCTGCCCGGCGATCGTGCCCGGGTCGTCGAAGGGGTGGACGTACACCGCGCCGGTGCGTTCGCTGTCGCGGTGGGCGGCGGTGCTGGCGTCGTCGTAGGAGCTACCGACGATGACCGGCTCGATCCACTCGCCGCCGATGGCGGCGATCCGCTGGCGCTTCTGGCGTGGGGTGGTGCCCGGGAGGAACACGCGGCCCCGGATGCCCAGCTGGTGGCAGGCGAAGGCCACCCCCTGACCGTGGTTCCCGGCGCTGGCGCACACCACCCCCCGGGCCCGGTCGGCCGGGTCGAGGCCGGCGATCACGGCGTAGGCGCCGCGCACCTTGTAGGAGCGGCACAGCTGGAGGTCCTCCCGCTTGAGCCACACGGGGACCCCGACCAGCTCGGACAGGCGCTCGCTCGGTTCGAGCGGTGTGCGCCGCACGACCGGTGTGAGCCGGTCCGCGGCCGCCTCGACGTCGGCGGCGGTGACCGGGGTGCTCACCCGGCGAAATCTAGAGGGCGGGTGCTGTGTCGCCGTCGACGGGCCCGACTGCTCCCCTCGGAGGGCCCGCCGGTGGCCTCGCGGAACGAGCGCTATCTCGGGTCGGACCGATGCTCGTCGTGGTGGTCGTCGCGCTCGGCCAGCTCGCGGAACGCCTCGGGCACCGAGCCTTGCCGGGAGAGGGCTACGGCGGCGTAGCCGACCGCAGGACGACCGAATCGCTCGCGCACCCGGTCCATCGAGCGGTCGACCGCCCAGCGGCTGGCCCCCGCGGGAGCACCGGGGCGACGGGCGGCGTCGGGAAGGTCGAGCGGGAGCTCCAGCTGGAGCACCGGCTGGTGCTCCAGGTGCGACACCGACACGGCGAGGAGGCTGATCTCCCTCTCGGCGGGATGGTCGGCGAGCGCACCCCGGGCCAGGTCGCAGGCGATCTCGGTGACGGTGAGGGTGCTCGACACCGCGGCGGGCAGTGTCGTCGAGCGGGTGACCGCCCGTAGGTCGGCGAAGCGCACCCGCACGGTGATGGTGCGCCCGGCGCGCTCCTTGGCCCGCAGCCGCGAGGCCACCCGGTCGGCGAGGTAGCCGAACGTCGTGCGCAGCAGCTCGTCGGTGGGGCGGCGGCGTCCGAGGGCGGACTGGGCCCCGACCGAAGAGGCACGGGACCCCGACGTCACCGGTCGGCCGTCGGCGTTGACGGCGAGCGACCCGAGCTTGGCGCCGACGGCCTGGCCGAGCAGGCTCCGGAGCGCACCCGGCTCGACGGCCGCCAGCTCGCCGATGGTGGTGATGCCGGCGTCGGCCAGCTTCGCCTCGGTCTTCGGCCCGATCCCCCACATCAGGCGCACGGGAAGGGGGTGGAGGAACTCCCGCTCGGTCCCCGCCTCCACCACGACGAGGCCGTCGGGCTTGGCGACCTGGGAGGCGACCTTGGCCAGGTGCTTGGTCGTCGCCACGCCGACCGAGACCGGTAGCCCGAGCTCGTCTCTGACCGTCTCGCGGATCGTTGTCGCCATGGTGGCGGGCGAGCCGAACAAGTGGATCGAGCCGCCCACGTCGGCGAAGGCCTCGTCGATGGAGATCCGCTCGACGAGTGGCGTGAACTCTCTCAGGACGTCGATGGCGGCGTCGCCCAGTCGTTGGTACTCGGAGAAGTGGCCCCCGACGAACCGCAGGTCGGGGCAGAGCTCACGCGCCCGGCGCCCGGACATGCCGCCCTGGACGCCGAAGGCCTTGGCCTCGTAGGACGCGGCGAGCACCACGCCGCCGCCGACGGCGATGGGCCGACCCCGCAACGACGGGTCGAGGAGCTGTTCGACCGAGGCGTAGAACGCGTCGAGGTCGGCGTGGAGGATGGCGGCTCGGGCCTGACCGACCATCCCGCCAGTCTACGAACATCTGTTCACCTCCGCACCTCTCACGACGTCGTGTCCGCGTTCCGCCCCCGGATCGGTGGGGAGGGGAGGAGATGTCAACCAGAGGGTTGACGATGTGGGGCGGGAGGCGTACGGTGCAGATGTCAACCAACTGGTTGACGATGGCACGGATGAGGAGGATGTCGTGGCGGTAGATCCGCTCTCCCGGGTGTTCTCGGCACTGGCCGATCCCACCCGACGCGACATGGTCGCCCGGCTGGCGTCGAGCGACTTCACCGTCAACGAGCTGGCCGAGCCCTACGACATCAGCGTCCAGGCCGTGTCCAAGCACCTCCGGGTGCTCGAGGACTCGGGCCTGGTCAGCCGTCCGGGCGAGGTGACCCGACGGCCCGTCCACCTCGAGGCGGAGGTGTTCGACCTCATGACCAAGTGGATCGAGCGCTACCGCACCGAGGCCGAGGAGCGCTACCGGCGCCTCGACGCCGTCCTGCGGGAGATGCCCGACGAGCCCGCCCGACCCTGACCCGCCCGATCGACCCCCGACCGCACCCACCAGGAGGCACCATGAGCACCACCACGCACGAGACCCAGATCATCGTCGACGACGAGCTCCCCGGCGTCCGGATCATCCGTGAGTTCGACGCACCGCCCGAGAAGGTCTTCCGGGCCCACACCGATCCCGAGCTCGTCGTGCGCTGGCTCGGACCGCGCGACCTGGTGATGACCGTCGACCGGTGGGACTGCCGCAGCGGTGGCGAGTACCGGTACCTGCACACCCGTGGCGACGAGACCTATGGCTTCCGAGGCTGCTTCCACGAGGTCCGTCCGAACGAGCTGATCGTGCAGACCTTCACCTTCGAGGGAATGCCCGACGGCGTTGCTCTGGAGAAGATGCGCTTCGAGGACCTCGGCGACGGCCGTACCCGCATCGTCGGCTTCTCGTTGGTCGACAGCTTCGCCGACCGCGACGCCTTCGTGGCCAGCGGCATGGAGCACGGGATCCGCGAGGGCTACGAGCGCCTCGACGAGGTGCTGGCCGACTGAGCGAGTGCCGCGGACGAGCGGTCCCCGGTAGCGTCGCCGCCGTGCCCGAGGTGTTCCCCCCGACGCCGGCGCCGTCCGAGCAGGCCGAGTCCCCGTCGCTGGCCGAGGAGTGGGCCGCGGCGTGGGCGGAGCGGCCTCGCCTGCGGGGGTGGCAGCACGTGGCGGCCATCCTGCCCACGATCGGTGTCGGGGTGGCCTTGACCGCCCGGGCCCGCAGCCGCCGCGAGCGGGTGGCGGCGGGGGCCTGGGGGGTGGGCATGGTCGGCATGCTCGTGTCGTCGGCCTCGTACCACCGGCTGTCGAGGAGCGAGCGCACGGCCCGGGTGCTGCGCCGGCTCGACCACGCCGCCATCTGGGGCGCGGTGGCCGGCACCTGGACCCCGGTGGCGCTGGCCGTGCTCCCCGGAGCCCCCGGTGTCGCGCTCGCCGGCGGGATGTGGGGCACGGCGGTCACCGCCGCGGCGGCCAAGACCGCTGCCTTCGACCGGGTCGACCCGAAGGTGAACGTGCTCTACGTCCTCATGGGCTGGGCCGGCATCGCCATCCTCCCCCGGACGGTCCGCCAGCTGGGCCCGACCGCCACCGGCTTCCTCGTCGCCGGCGGCACCGCCTACACGGTCGGGGCGATCGGCTACGCGACCAAGCGTCCGAACCTCGTGCCCGGCGTGTACGGCTACCACGAGCTCTGGCACACGGCGACGTTGGCCGGCGCCGGCCTGCACGCCGTCGCGGTGAAGGGCGCCCTCGACGTCATCCGGGCCCAGGACGCCCGCATCGCGTCCTCTTGACCGGTTGCTGTTCGTCACGTTCTCCGTGACATCCGTCCACCGGTCGGGAGGGGTGGGCCGGCGGTTTCGGATCGGTTCTCATCTATGGTGACGGCATGGAGCTCGTCGAGATCCACGAGGTGGCCGGCACCCGGCTGCGCACCGACGATCAGCGCTACACCGACAAGCGTCGGGCGCTCGTCGAGGTGCTGGTGTCCGCCGGCCGTCCGCTGAGCATGCCCTCGATCCTCGAGCAGAGCCCGGGGATGGCCCAGAGCTCGGTGTACCGCAACCTGGCGGTGCTCGAGCACGCCCACATCGTGCGCCGCATCGTCACCACCGACGACCACGCCGCGTTCGAGCTGGCCGAGGACCTCAGCGACCATCACCACCACCTCATCTGCTCGCGGTGCGGCGCCATCGAGGACTTCGTCGTCCCTGCCGGGCTCGAAGAGGAGCTCGACCGGGTGCTGAAGTCCGCCGCCCGCCGCCACCGGTTCCAGGTGAGCGACCACACGCTCGACCTGTTCGGAACCTGCCGCGACTGCGCGGCGGCCTGACCTGGGCCCACCGCGATGGGCGACCGGCGAAGAAACGGAGACATGTCTCCGTTACTGCGCTAAGGTGAGGTCGTCAGCCGGGGGGCTGGCGAACACGTGACTCTCACGACCTCCCACGGGCGAGCCCGACCTCGAGTGCGATGCCGGCCGGCTGGGGTGATCCGAACGTGTCAGCCACCGTGTCTCCATCGACCAAAGGGGTCCAGAAGTGACGCTCAACGCAACGACTCTCGAGCAGGCGCCCTCGGAACTCGGATACCGGATCATCGACGCGGACGGTCACTTCGGTCAGACCGATCGCATCTGGAAGGACTACCTGCCGGCCAAGTACCAGGCCGCAGCCCCTCGTCAGGTCATCGACAGCATGGGTCGGAGTCGCATGGTCATCGGCGACTTCGTCCAGCCGATGCTGGGTCTGCCCCTGCCTCAGCGCGGCTATCCGCCCGCCGAGCCGGGAGCCCGCGAGGCCGGGATCGATCCGCATGCCCGTCTGGCGATCATGGACGCGGAAGGGATCTTCGGAAACATCATCTACCCCTCCGCCGGTTTCATCCTGGCCCTGAAGGACGTCGATCTCATGGCTGCGCTGTGTCGGGCGCACAACGACTGGGCCAGCGACTTCTGCAGTGTCGCTCCCGACCGCTTCCACGCTCCCGCAGTCGTGCCCCAGCTCGATGTCAGCGAGACGCTGGCCGAGGTCCAACGAGCGGTCGGCGAGAAGGGTCTCTCGGGCATCTTGCTGCGGCCGAACCCGATCGGTCGGACGATCGAGGACCCGGCGTGGGAGCCCCTGTGGAGCCTGCTCGAGGAGCTCGACGTCCCCGTCGGCATCCACGAGGGCACCGGCACCGCCGTCCCCCACCTCGGCGCCGACCGGACCGAGAACTTCCTCTTCCAGCACTGCATGTCGCACCCGTTCGAGCACATGGCCGCCATGCTCGCCCTGATCGGAGGGGGCGTGCTCGAACGGCACCCCGGCCTCCGGGTCCTGTTCCTCGAAGCGGGATGCGGCTGGGTGCCGTACTGGCTGCACCGCATCGAGCACCACATCGACGGCCCGTACCGATATCTCGATCTCGAGCTGAACCTCACCGCCACGGAGTACTTCCAACGGCAGTGCTTCGTCGCCTCCGACGCCGAGGAGGAGGATGTGCTCGCCGTCGTCGTCGGCCAGCTCGGGGCCGACAACATCTGCTGGTCGAGCGACTTCCCGCACCCCGACCACTCCTTCCACGGCATGGCCCGCGGCCTCATGGATCGGCCCGACCTCGGCGACGAGGACAAGCGGAAGATTCTCGGCGACAACGTCGCCCGTGCCTACAAGATCGGGTGACGCAGGTCGCACGACGGGCGTTCCTCTTCGGGAGCCGCACGACGTGGCCCGGTCAGCCGTCCTCGGCCTCGGGGCCCAGGGTGTTGGGACCGAACCAGGTGAAGACCTGCACCGAAGGAGGCGCTGGCCCTCGACGGGCTCCTGTCTCGCGGACCCCGTCGAGGGCCATCACCATGAAGCGTTCGACGGCGGCCACGGCCTCGGCAGGGCTGCGGTGGGCGATGCCGGCCGCCCCCAGCAGCAGGAGCAACGCGTCGTCGACGGTGTAGTCGCTGCGGATCTGGCCTGACGCGACGGCCCGACTGACGAGCTTCCGCATGGCGACATAGGACCGCTTCCGCAGGGCCCCCTGGTCCTTCGAGCCGTTGCCGGTGATGATGACGTCGGCGAAGCCCCGGTCCTCGGCGAGCATCCGGGAGACGGCGAGCAACCACTCGGAGAAGCCGACCCACGGATCGTCCGCCTCGCATGCCACCTCGAGCAGCACGAGCGACTGGCCCCGACGGTCGAGGAAGACGGCCTCGACGAGTGCTTCCCGGGTGGGGAAGTGGCGGTAGAGCGTCCCGGCGCCGACACCCGCTCGTCGAGCGATCTCGTCGAGCGAGCCCTGGACCCCCTGCTCGGCGAAGACCGCACCGGCCGCCTCGAGGAGCTTCTCCCGGTTGCGACGTGCGTCGGCACGGAACACGGAGGTGCTGGTCACGGGCGTACCTTATCGACAACACAAACGGAGACGCATCTCCGTTTGTGTGGTAGGCTGCCGCCGGTTCCGGCCGGTCGGTCGTTGTTGGGGGCGGTCGAGGGGGTGCCGGGACCATTCCAAGGGGGCAGGAACAGATGGCTATTGGTGATCGCAGGACTGGGCGCGCGCTGGTTGCGCTCGTCGTCATGTTCGGCCTCGTCGTGGGTGCCTGCTCGAGCGGCACCGACGGCGCCGCGTCGGACGAGACGGGCACTCCTGACACGACCGAGGGAGCGTTCGACCGGGACGGGGTGGTGAACGTCGGCATCGACCTGGTCCAGGCCAACCTGTTCACGTTCGATCCGGCCCAGATGCAGGGAACGCCGAGCATGGATGCGGTGTACGCCCTGGTGTACGGACGCCTCCTCCGGCAGGCCGCTGACGGCTCGCTGGGGCCGGGCCTGGCGGAGAGCGCCGTGGTGGTCGACGAGAACACGATCGACATCGAGCTGCACGAAGGGATGACCTGGCAGGACGGCGAGCCCTTCGACGCCGAGTCGGTGAAAGCGGGACTGGACTACACGCTGGCGTCGAACAACCGGGGCGGCCTGGGCACCGCGTTCTTCTCCGTCAGCTCCGTCGATGTGACCGGTCCGACGTCGGTGCAGCTGAAGATCAACGACGGTACGGCGGCCAGCTGGTTCGACACCTACATCAGCGGCATCGAGGCCACCATCGTCCGCCCCGGCTCGGACTTCTCCAAGCCGGTCGGCGCCGGGCCGATGGCGATCGCCAGCTACTCCCCGCAAAAAAGCCTGACGCTCGAGCGGTTCGACGAGTACTGGGAGGCGGACGAGGTCGACCTCGGGGGGATGACGTTCATCCACACCGACTCCACCCAGCCACAGGCGGCGACGAACGCGCTGCGGGCGGGGCAGATCGATGTCGCGTCGCTCACGGTCGATCAGTTGCCTTCGCTGGGTGGGGACCTGAAGGAGGTGAGCGTCCCTGACGCGTCGCGGATGTTCCGCGTCGTGCCGTGCAAGCGCGACGGTGCGCTCGCCGATCCCAAGGTGCGCATCGCGATGAACAAGGCGATCGACCGCTCGGCCATCAGCGAGGTCGTCTTTGCCGGAACGGCCGAACCCGGGGTCGAACTGTGGCCTGAAGGGCATCGCCTGTTCACCGAGGCGGTCGCCGAGGACCTGGCCTACGACCCCGAGGGCGCACGCCAACTGCTCGCCGAGGCGGGCTACCCGGACGGCCTCTCGTTCGACCTCTGGGCGCTCAACGCGCTGAACCTGCCGGTGGTGGCCGAGGTGCTCGAGCAGCAGCTGGCCGCCGTGGGGATCACCGCCAACCTCGTGGTCTCCAATGAGCTGCTCTCCGGGTTCCTCCAGCCCGAGGCTCCCGGGGCGGCGATCCTCCCCGGCACGCCCAACTCGGGGCTGGAGAAGCTCGAGGACTACCAGGGCGAGTCCCTGGGCAACGTGTGCTCCTATGACGACCCGGAGCTGAACACCCTCATAGCTCAGCTGGCCAAGGTGAGCGAGAACTCCGATGCGGCCGTGGCCATCTGGGACCAGATCAACACCCTCTACGCGGAGAAGGCGCTCGGGGTGGTCCTGGGGTTCTCCTCGAACATCGGGGGTTACAACAGCTCCAGGCTCACGATGAACAGCACGTATCCCGGGGGGCTCTTCGTTGTCCCCGACATCTACGACTCGCACATGAACTCGTAGCGCTAAACGGAGATTGCTCTCCGTTTACGGGTAGGATCCTTTGGACGGGAGAGCGCCCGGCGAGGTCGCCGGCGCCATGATCGAGGAGACGGGACATGTTCGACTACGTGATCACGGGCGGTCTGGTGGTGGACGGCACCGGCGCACCGGGCCGGACTGCCGACGTGGGCGTGGCGGGGGGGAGGATCACCAGCATCGGCAAGCTCGGCGGCGACTCGGCAAGGCAGACCTTCGACGCCAGCGGTCTCGTGGTGTCGCCCGGGTTCGTCGATGTGCACACCCACTACGACGCCCAGCTCTTCTGGGACGGCTACGCGACGCCGTCCTCCCAGCACGGGGTCACCACCGTCTTCGCCGGCAACTGCGGCTTCACCCTCGCGCCGCTGAAGCCGCGCGACGCCGACTACACCCGCCAGATGATGGCGCAGGTGGAAGGCATGCCCCTGGTCGCGCTCGAGAACGGCCTCGACTGGCAGTGGGAGACCTTCGGCGAGTACCTGGCGGCGCTCGACGGACGAACGGCCGTCAACGCAGGTTTCCTCGTCGGTCACAGCGCCCTGCGCCGATACGTCCTCGGCGAGGCCTCGATGGAGCGGGCCTCGACCGACGAGGAGGTCGAGGAGATGCGCGCCGTGCTCGCCGCGTCCATCGAGGATGGCGCGCTCGGTTTCTCCACCAGCCGTTCCCGGACCCACCCCGACCACAACGGCGACCCGGTGCCGAGTCGCCAGGCCAGCGAGGAGGAGGTCCTCCGGCTCTGCGACGAGGTCGGCCGGCATCCCGGGACGACGCTCGAGGCCATCGCATCAGGCTGCATCCAGGGCTTCGACGAGGGTGAGACGGAGCTGTTCGCCCAGATGAGCGCCCACGCCAACCGACCGCTCAACTGGAACGTCCTCGGGGTGAGGCCGAAGGGCACCGACGCGGAGCGGCGGGCGAAGCTGGCCCACCAACTCGGGCCCACCCGGCGGGCCAGGGAGATCGGCGGTCGGGTGGTGCCGCTGAACATGCCGATCGGCACCGAGCTGTGCATGAACATGTCGACCTACTGCGGCATGTGGCTCATCCCCGGCTGGCGGGAGATCATGACCCTGCCGTTCGAGGAGAAGACGGCGAAGCTGCGGGATCCGGCCGTGCAGCGCAAGATGGTGGAGGACTCGGTCGGGAGTGGGCTGGAGGTCTTCGCCAACGTGGCGATCTACCGGATCGGCGACACCTTCGCCCCCGAGAACAAGCAGTACGAGGGTCGGCTCGTCTCCGAGATCGCAGCATCGCAGGGCGTCGACGTGTGGACGGCGCTGCTCGACATCGAAGTGGCCGACGAGTACCGGACCGTGCTCTGGCCCCTGGTGCAGGAGGACGACGAGCAGTACCAGCTGGTGACGGAGATCTGGGCCAGCGATCAGGTGGTGATCGGAGGCTCCGACGCCGGCGCCCACCTCGATCGCCTCCTCGCGTCCCCCTACCCCACCCGGCTGCTCGCCAGGATGGTCCGGGAGCGCCAACTCGTGACGCTCGAGCGGATGGTCCAGCTCATGACCGAGGCCCCGGCGCGCCTGTACGGGCTGAAGGATCGGGGTCGACTGGCGGAGGGTGCGTTCGCCGACATCGTGGTCTTCGACCCGACGACGGTCGCCAGCGCCCCGGTCCGTCGGGCGTTCGATCTTCCCGGCGACAGCCTCAGGCTCACGGCCGACGCCATCGGCATCGAGCTGGTGCTCGTCAACGGCACCGAGACCTACCGGGCTGGCCGACCTTCCGGTGAGCTGCCCGGCACCCTGCTGCGCTCCGGCCGCGACACCGAGACGGTCACGACCAGATGACAGAAGGTCGTCCCCGGCCCGGAGCTGCGCGTCGTGGGAGGGATCGACACGGGGGACCCAGGAGAGCATGATCCGCGAGTTCTCCTCCCCGGAGGAGGGAGGCGCCGACAGGACCCGGCTGATGTGACGCTCCTCGCGCGGTGGTTCACGAGGCGATGAGGTCGTTGCCCAGGTTCGAGAGGTTGATCTTCCGGGCGAGACCCCTGGTCGTGTAGTCGTAGCCCGCCATGGGGTAGCCGTTGGTGAGGTAGGCGAACGAGGTGCCGGCGTCGGGATCGGTGAAGGCCATCTGGCACGGTGCCCCGCCCATGCCGAACGTGCGGGGCGATCCGGTGCGCGGCGCCCGCACGCCCCCGACCTCGCCACTGACCGCGAGCCCGAGGCAGACGTTGGCGATCTCGGCGCTGCCGCCGTACATCTGGTCGCCCCACGGGGCCTCCGACACGCGGATCCGGATGGCGTCCTCGATGGTCTCGGGCCTCCACAGGCCCGAGTGGAAGAACGCCTGGTGCAGCATCACCAGGTCAGCGGCCCGGCCCACCACGGAGTGGCTCGGCTCGCCCCCGGAGAGCACGTCGGGGTTGTTCAGGTACCACGGCCCGAACGGGTCGACCTCCTGGTCGTCGCTCGTGCGGTCGGTCGCGACGGGGACGGCCAGCAGCTCGTGGAACTGGTCGGGTTGGACGGGCAGGACGAAACCCAGGCCCAGCGGCTCGACGATCTCGGTGCGAAGGAACTCGGCAAAGGTCATGTCGTAGAGCCGCTCGACCAGTTCGACCACGATCCACGCCTGCGATGTCAGGTGGAACTGCAGGCGGCTGCCCGGCTCCCAGTCGAGACGCCACTTCGCGAAGGCCTCGAGGCGGGCGTCGCGGCTCAACATCTTCGGGTAGCCGAGAGGAGCGAAGGGGAAGCCGGAGGTGTGGGTGACGACCTGCTCGAGGGTCACCACCTCCTTGCCGTTGGTGCCGAACTCGGGGATCAGCTCGGCGACGCGCTGATCGATGGTCACCAGGCCGTCGTCGAGCACCTTCCAGAGGGCGGCGGCGACCACGCTGCGGCCGGCCGACTGAAGTATGTATCGCTTGTCGTTGCTGGAGTCGCCGTAGGTCTCGAACGCGACCAGCCGGCCCCGGGCGGCGACCGCCACCTGCACGCTGGGAAGGTCGCCGTTGTCGACGTCGAGCTTCGCCCGCTCGAGGAAGACGGCCAGGCGCCGGGGATCGACTCCGACCTCTTCGGGGGCCACCAGCTCCATCGACATCGATTGCACGGTCATGTGGCCTCTCTAGGTTCGGACGAAGTCGGTGACGTCGTGCTCCATCGGTTCGCCCGCACGGAATCGGGCGAGGTTGGCGGCGAAGGCCTCGGCCTGACGACGGCCTCGGCCGTCACCGCCGGCGGCGTTGTGGGGGGTCAGGGTCACGGCGGGATGATCCCAGAGCGGGTGGTCCGGCTCGAGCGGCTCCGATTCGGTCACGTCGAGCACCGCCGCCTCCGGGACCCCCCGCTCGAGGGCGGCGAGGAGCGCCACCTGGTCGACGAGACTGCCCCGCCCGACGTTCACGAGCACCGAACCCGGCTTCATCGCCTGGAGGAACTCGTCGCCGACGAGGTGGTCGGTCTCGGCGCCGCCCGGCGCGGCGAGCACCACCACATCGACATGCCCGAGCACCGACGAGATCTCGGGGAGCGTGATGGTGCGGTCGGTCGGGTCCGACGGATCCGGGTGTCGGCGGCAACCGATGACCGTCGCCCCGAAGGCTCGGGCGAGCTGCGCCACCCGTCCACCGATCGAACCCAGCCCGATCACGAGCCACGTCGAACCGGTGACCTCGCGGAACTCGTGCTTGACCCACTCGTGGCGCTCCTGGGCGGCTCGCCAGGCGCTCGCGCTCTGGAAGCTGTCGAGTACGGCCCGCATGACGTACTCGGCGATCGGCGGGCCGTTGTGGTGCGATGACGTGATGCGCGCTCCCCGGTCGGCGATGGCCGCGAAGAGCGGACCGTCGTAGCCGGCGGACGGGGACGCGAACCATCGCATCGATCGCACTCTGCTCGCCATCGCCATGAACTGCTTACCGGCTCCGCCGGCGACGAAGAGGTCGAACGAGCCGAACATCACCTCCGGGCGGGCATCCTCCAGATCCACACGCCGGCCGTCGGCCAGCCGGAGCTCGCCGTCACGCTCGAGTATGAGCGGCTCGATGTCGTCGCCGCCCAGCATCGGCCACCAGTGGTCGTGGGCGTATCGGGAGAGGAGGATTCGCACGGGTTCGTACCTACCTGGGTGGGGGATGCCATCTCGCCGCGGCCGGGTGCACCGCTCCGCTCGCCGGTCAGCCGACCGCGAGCGTCGCGTACGACAGGTCGTCGCGGTCCCGGCGCGACTCCGCCCCGATGGTCCTGGCCTCGTCGATCGAGATCGTGCCGAGCATCTGTTTGACCGCCTTCCGGTGCACGATCCGCCATTCGCCGTCACGCTGCTGGAGGCGGTCGAGGTACCGGGTCGCGGTCAGCATCCGTCGGGGCGGCTCGTCCGCCGTCAGGTGGGTGCCGAGGCAATAGGCCTCGGAACCGGCGACGTCGCCGTCGACTTCGATGTTGTGGGTCGTGAGGTGGTGGCACGTGGCGGTCACGCGGTCGCGGTTGAGGGCGACGATCTCGCGCCACTCCTCGAGGCCGGCGCGCCCACTCGGCCGACTCTCGTCGACGGCGTCGGGATGGAAGCAGCTGGCGATCATCTCGGCGTCCCCGCGATCGATGCCCCTGAAGTAGCGGTTCAGGAGGGCCCGGATCGCTTCTCTGTCCACCACTTCCTGCAGACGCGGATCGAGCCCGCCCACAACGTTGGCCATCACGCTCCTCCCTCTCCCCCGAGGCGAACCTACCACGAAGCGGAGACGGGTCTCCGCCTCGTGATCGGGACCCGTCGGGAGCAGTCCAGGGTCTGCGGGGCGACCCGAGGGCTGGATCAGGTGGCGGGATTGCGCTCGCGGGTGGCGACGATGGCGCCCAGCCAGATCAGGAACGACAGGGTCACGATCACGAAGCTCGGCGGCAGGTTGAACATGGCCGAGAGCAGCAGGCCCACCAGCACGCACACGACGCCGAACGCCGTGCTGAGCACCGCCACCATGGCCGGCCGGGCCGACACGGCGAGGGCGGCCGCCGCCGGGGTGACCACCAGGCCGAACAGCAAAAGGGTGCCGACGACCTGCACCGCCATGGTGATCACGAGGGCGAGGGCCACCATGAACACGACCCCGAGCAGACGGACGGGTACGCCCTTGGCCTCGGCCACCTGAGGGTTCACCGAGGCGAACACCAGCGGGCGGGCGACCACGGCCAGCACCACGGCGAGCCCGATGGTGAACAGGCCGAACGTCCAGAGCTGGGCGTTCGAGACGGCGAGCAGGTTCCCGAACAGCACGTTGGTGACCGCACCGGCGTTCTTCGTGGTCATCGAGTTGAACAACACGCCGATGCCGGTGGCCAGGGCGAGGATCGT
Source organism: Acidimicrobiales bacterium (assembly GCA_036520815.1). Classification (GTDB taxonomy): domain Bacteria; phylum Actinomycetota; class Acidimicrobiia; order Acidimicrobiales; family Acidimicrobilacustridaceae; genus CAMFLJ01. Next base: position 931 of record DATDIY010000423.1, on the reverse strand, counting down.
GCCGGTGGCGATCTCCCGTTCGGCCAGGCGCTTCCCGAGCAGCCCTATGGCGAGCGCGCCGCCGACGGTGAACACGGCCAGGCCGAGGGTCACCGGCACGCCGATGAGGACGGCGCCGGTCGCTCCGGGGAACCCGATGTGGGCCAGGGCGTGAGCGGCGAAGGCGTGCTGGCGCACGATCACGAAGTAGCCGAGCATGCCCGCCGCCAGAGCCACGAGGACGCCGCCGATCATGGCCGAGCGCATGAACCCGGCCGAGAGGATGTCCGCCCAGTCGGACTGGTAGCCGATCTCGGCCAGCATCGGCCCGGTCGAGCGCAGCCCCATCACCCGCTCCTCGTGAACAGGTCGCCCTGGGCGGTGCGAATGACCCTGATGCGCGTGCCGTAGAGGTGCGTGAGGAGCTCCTCGTCGACGACCTCGCCGATGGTGTCGTAGTGCGGGTGCCCGTCGAGGAGGTACACGGCGCCGGTGAGCACCGAGAGCAGCGGGTTGACGTCGTGGGCGACCAGCAGCACGGTCATGGACCGGTCGTCGCGGAGACGGGAGAGCAGGTCGACGACGTCGTTCTGGTTGCGCACGTCGAGGTTGGCGAGCGGCTCGTCGAGCAGGAGCAGCTCGGGACGCGAGACCAGGGCCTGGGCGATGGCGACGCGCTGCTGCTGACCGCCGGACAGCGTCGACATCCGCCGGTCGGCGAACGCCTCGGCGCCGACGGCGGCGATGGTCTGGGCGATGCGGTCGCGCTCGTCGGGTGTGAGGCGGCCCACCCCCCACCGGTTCCCGGTGAGCCCGAGCGCGACGAGGTCCCAGGCCCGCACCGCGTCGCCGATCGCGGCCGTGTAGTTCTGCGGCACGTAGCCGATGCGGGGGTTGCCGCGCCGCGGCGGCTCGCCGAGCACCTCGATCGAGCCCGTCGCGAGGGGCACCA
>DATDIY010000422.1:0-12155 GCA_036520815.1 Acidimicrobiales bacterium | reverse complement strand
CGACGTCGACGAGCACCACCCCGCGTGCGATCCCAGGTGTCATCTCCCCCGCCAACAGCAGCGCGGTCGACCCCCCGAGCGACGCCCCGACGAGGAAGGGGCGCTCGCCGGTCACCTCCTCGATCGCGGTCTGCACGTCGGTGGCGAACGACGTGAGCATGTACTCGCCCTCCGGCGCCCAGTCCGACTCGCCGTGGCCCCTGGCGTCGAGGGTGAGGGCCCGCCAGCCCCGTGAGGCCAGCTCCTCGGCCGTCCCCTGCCACGAGTGGCGGGTCTGCCCGCCGCCGTGGAGGAGCACCACGGGCACGGCGTCCGGATCACCCCGGTCGTCGCCCACGATCCGGATACCGCCTGCGCCCACCAGCTCGATCGTCCCCACGGTCGGCGACGCTATCGGCCCATCGCGCCGCCGACACCGGGTCCACCTGGACAGCGTCGACGCGACGGGAGGCCGGACCCAGATGGGTCGATGGGATCACTGCGTTAAACCCCGGTCCGCAACGGACCGATTGACAAGCCCATGAGCAAGATCTCGAACAGCATCGACCTGGCCAAGTCCAGCTTGGGTGTCCTCAGGACCGACAAGGAGCTCGCCGCCATCCCCCTGGCGTCGTCGATCACCTGCGGGATCGTGGCCCTGGCCTTCGCAGGCCTCGCCTATCTCTCGGTGGACCACGTGAGCCACCCGGCGGCCGGGCAGAGCGACTGGCAGGTCACCCCGCTCACGTGGTCGATCGGTGTCATCGCGATCTTCGTCATCGGGATGGTCGCCCAGTTCTTCGCCGCCGTGCTGATCGCCGGCGCCAACGAGCGCCTCGAGGGCGGCAGCCCCACCCTGAAGAGCGCCTTCGCCAAGGCGTCCAGCCGCACCGGCTCGATCCTCGGGTGGTCGGTCGTCAACGCCACCGTCGGCATGATCCTCTCGTCGATCCGCCAGCGCGCCGGGTTCCTCGGCGACATCGCCGCCGGGCTCTTCGGCGCCGCCTGGACCGTGATCACCTGGCTGGCCCTGCCCATCATCGTGATCGAGGGCCTCGGCCCGATCGCCGCCATCAAGCGCTCGGTCGAGATGCTCAAGCAGACCTGGGGCGAGAACATCATCGCCCAGATCGGCCTCGGCGCCCTCGGTTTCGTCGTGATGCTCCCCGGCATGGTCGTGTTCGGGGCGCTGGCGTGGCTGGTCCCGCTGCTCGGCATCCCGTTGCTCGGCATCTACTTCGCCGTCGTCGCCTCGATCATGTCGGCGCTCGGCTCGATCTACCGCACGGCGCTCTACCGCTTCGCCGCCGGGCTCCCCACCGGCGGCGCCTTCCAGGAAGAGGCCCTCGCCGGGGCCTTCCGCCAGAAGGGCGGGATGGCCAGCAAGCTCCTGCACTGAGCGGGACGAACGCCGGAGCACCGCCGGCGGATGCGCACTGCCAGCGGCCCGGATCCCACAGGTAACGTGCCGGCCATGACCGATGCACCCGTGCGCTACGAGCTCCAGGACCAGCTGGCCATCGTCACCCTCGACGACGGCAAGGCCAACGCCATCTCCCACGAGGTGGCCAACGGCCTCCACGACGCCCTCGAGCGGGCCGAGAAGGAGGCCGCTGCCGTGGTCCTGACCGGCCGGCCAGGCCGGTTCTCCGCCGGATTCGACCTCGCCACCATGACGTCGGGCAACGACAACGCGCGCGAGCTCCTGCGGGCGGGCGCCGAGGTCGCCATCCAGATCAACGGCCTGACCAAGCCGGTGGTGGTCGCCTGCACCGGGCACGCCCTGGCGATGGGCGCGATCCTCCTCATGGCCGCCGACGTGCGCATCGGCGCCGAGGGCGCGTTCAAGATCGGGCTCAACGAGGTCGCCATCGGGATCCCGATGCCCAAGTTCGTGGTGGAGCTGGGCCGGGGCTGCCTGGCGCCGACCGAGTACACCGCCGCCGTGAGCCTGGCCACCCTGTACGACCCCGAAGGCGCCGTGCGGGCCGGGTTCCTCGACTCGGTCGTGTCGGCCGAAGATCTGCTCGACACCGCCGTTGCCACCGCCACCGAGCTGGTCGGGCGCCTCCACCCCGGCGCCTTCGCCGCCACCCGCCAGAGCCTGCGCGGCGAGCAGATCGAGCGGGCTCAGCGCGCCCTGGCCGACGACGTCGCCAACTTCGCCATCGACATCCCGAGCTGAACCCGGGCCGGCCGGGCCCACCACCGGCCGGGAGCCCTGGGCGACGCAATGTCCACAGGGACGAATCCGGGGAACTTTGTGCTGTTCCTCGCCCCTCAACCTGCCGATATGTCTCCGACAGAGACGAAGGCAGGAGGAGCGCGTGCGCGGTCCCGCCGCCAAGAGCGATGGTGACAGAGGAGCCCGCCGCGGGAGCGGGGGCTGGCATGACTTGTCGCTGCGCGCCCAGGGACTGGTGGTGTTCGTGGTGCCCACACTGGGGCTCCTCACCGCCGTCGGGCTGCTCGTGGTCGACATCGGGCGGGGCGATGCCTCCCACCTCTCCGTGGCCACGGCGGCCGTGCTCGGCCTGGTCGTGCTGGTCGGAACCGTCGTCTGCTTCCTCTTCCTGCAGAACCTCGCCCGCCGGGTGAACCACCTCAAGGCCAACGCCGAGCGTCTGGCCCGCGACGCCGAGCTCTCCCCCGCGCCGCCCGGCACCGACGAGATCTCCGCCACCGAGGAGACCCTCGCTCGCGCCGCCGACGTGCTCGCCTCGCGTCGGCGTCAGCTGGAGGAGGCCCGTGCCTCGCTCGAGCACCTGGTCTCGGCGGGGCCGATGGTGATGTTCGCCGGGGCGCTCGCCACCCGTCTCGAGGACGGCTCACCCCTCACCCTCGACTACATCAGCTCGAACAGCGCCCGGGTCATGGGCCACTCGCCGATCGCCCTGCTCCGCGACGCGTCCAGCTTCCTCGAGCTCGTCCACAACGACGACCTCCCCGCTCTCCTCGCCGCCAGTCGCCGGGCCGTGGGCGACACCCGCAGCCAGGTCACGGTGGAGTTCAGGGTCCGGCACCTCGACGGGTCGTGGCGCTGGATGGAGGGGATGGTCCGGGGCCACGAGGTCGAGCCGTGCCGCGTCCTCGGCTATGCCGTCGACATCACCGCCCGCCGGCAGGCCGAGTCCGCCCACCGCGAGAGCGAGTCGCGCCTCAGCGCCTTCCTCGACAACTCCTCGGCGCTCGTCTCGCTCAAGGACCCGTTCGGCCGCTACCAGTTCGCCAACCGGGCCTTCACCGACCTGATCGGCGTCGGCGACGCCGGCGTGCGCGGCACTGACGACTTCGACCACTTCCCCGACGCCGCCCCGACACTCCGCGCCCGAGACCAGAGGGTGCTGGTCAGCCGTCAGCCGCTGCAGTTCGAGGAGGTCATCGACCTGCCCGACGGCCCTCACACCTTCCTCTCGGTCAAGTTCCCCCTGCTCGACGAGGAGGGGGTCCCCGTCGCCGTGGGCTCGATCTCCACCGACATCACCGAGGTGAAGCAGGCCGTCGACACTGTGGCCGCCCGAGAGCGCGTGCTCTCCACCGTGATCGGCGCGTCCCCGGACGTGATCACGATCCTCGAGGACGACGGAACGATCCGCACCACCAGCGTCGCCTTCGAGCGCATCTTCGGGTACTCGACCCGCGCAGTGGTGGACAAGAAGCTCAGCGAGATCGTCCACCCCGACGACGCCGAAGCGACCCAAGCGCTGCTCGACCAGCTCCGTCGCGGCGTCCGATCCCGGGTGACGTTGCGCTTCCGCAGCCAGACCGTGGACGGCGTGTGGGTGACGATCGAGTCCCACGCCCAGGTGATCTCCAGAACCGACGGCTCCACCGGGGACGACGCCATCTCCGGCAGCGACGGCGTGGTGATGGTGAGTCGCGATGTGACCGATCAGATCGCGCTCGAGCACGCGCTGCGCAAGGCCCTCGAGCAGGCGGAGCAGGCGAGCATGGCCAAGAGCGCGTTCCTCTCGCGTGTGAGCCACGAGCTGCGGACCCCTCTCAACGCCATGCTCGGGTTCACCCAGCTGCTCGAGATGGAGGAGCTCCCCGATCCCGCCCCCGAGTACATCGGGCAGATCTCGAGGGCCGGCTCGCACCTGCTCGCCCTCATCAACGAGGTGCTCGACATCGCCCGCATCGAGAGCCAGAGCCTGAGCCTGCGGCTCGAGCCGGTGTCCACCGGCGCCGCCGTGAACGAGGTGCTCGAGCTCACCGCACCACTGGCCGCCCGCGCCGGGATCGCCCTCCACGGCCCGGACCCGGTGATGGCCAAGACCCACATCAGGGCGGACCGCCAGCGGCTCCTGCAGGTGCTGCTGAACCTCGTCTCCAACGCCATCAAGTACAACGAGCCCGGCGGACGGGTCGACGTGACCGTCGCCCCGGCGGCCGACCGGGTGACGATCGGCGTGCACGACACCGGCCCCGGCCTCAGCGCCGAGCAGATCGACCGACTCTTCATCCCCTTCGACCGACTCGGTCTCGAGCACTCCGGCATCGAGGGCACGGGCGTCGGTCTGGCCCTCAGCCACGGCCTCACCGAGCACATGGGCGGAACCCTCTCGGTGAAGTCGCTACCCGGCGCCGGCTCTTCGTTCCTCGTGGAGCTCCCGGCCGCCGACCCCGACGACGAGGCCGTCGAGGTCGTCGAGGTCGTCGCCGACTCGAGCCCCCGCTCCAACGACGCCCCCGGCAGGGCCGTCGAACCGCACGCACCATCCCCCCACCGCTCGCTCTCCGGAGGCCGACCGTGACGATGTCCACCACCTCTGCGCCCGCGCCGAACACGGCGCCAACCGAGAACGCGAGGATCCTGATCGTCGATGACGAGGAGGCGAACCTGCTCGTCCTGCGCCGAATGCTCGAGCGCGCCGGCTACACCAACCTCCAGACGATCAGCGACTCCGCTCTCGCCGTCGAGCGCTTCTGCTCGTTCGAACCCGACCTCCTCGTCCTCGACCTGCACATGCCCCACCCCGACGGGTTCGAGGTGATGGCCCAGATCGAGCCGCTGGTGGCGGCCGACAGCTACGTCCCGATCCTGGTGCTCACCGCCGACGTCACCGAGTCGACCCGGGAGCGGGCCCTGGCGGTCGGGGCACGGGACTTCCTCACGAAGCCGTTCCGATACACCGAGCTGCTCCTGCGCATCAACAACCTCCTCGAGACGCGGGCGCTCCACACCCAGCTTCGACGGGACAAGGCGATCCTCGAGGCCCGCATGCGCGAGCAGCACGCCGCCGACCAGGCCCGCACCGAGCGGCAACGGTCGGTGAGCCGGCGCATCGAGACGGTGCTCAACGCCGACAAGGAGGGCACCGCCCGCGAGTCCGGCATCGGCCTGTCGATGGTGTACCAGCCGATCCTCGACCTGCACACCGGTGAAGTGCTCGGTGCGGAGGCGCTCGCCCGCTTCGGCACAGAACCTCAGCGCAGCCCGGTCCAGTGGTTCATCGAGGCGGCCGAGGTCGGCCTCGGCGTCCAGCTCGAGCTGGCCGCGCTGCGTCGGGCCGCGGAGGGCCTGCCCCTGCTACCGCCCGGCTCGTTCCTCTCGGTGAACGCGTCGGCCGACACGATCCGCTCCCCCGCCCTGCTCGACGCCCTCAACGGGCTCCCCGCCTCCCGGCTCGTGATCGAGCTCACCGAGCACGAGCGCGTCGAGGACTTCGAGCAGCTCATCGCCCCGGTCACCCAGCTGCGGGCCCGCGGGGTGCGACTGGCGGTCGACGACGCCGGTGCCGGATTCGCCAGCCTCCAGCACATCCTCCGGCTGCGTCCCGACGTCATCAAGCTCGACCGAACCTTCATCGAAGGCGTCGAGGACGACCCGGTGAAGCGGGCGCTCACCACCGCGCTCGTCACCTTCGCCGCCGACATCGGCGCCAGCCTCGTCGCCGAGGGCATCGCCACGGTCGGCGAGCTCGACAGCCTCCGGTCGCTGGGCGTGCGCCAGGCCCAGGGCCGGTTCCTCGCCGAGCCTTCCCGCCTGCCGTTCGACCCCGACGGCTTCGCCCACATCGGGACCGTCGGCCGGGTCTGAGGATCCTGGGCCGGGGGTCGGCCGAGCGAGGGTCGATCGAGCGGTCAGGGCGCCGAGGGCGCCAACAGCACCGGTCGGGTGCTCCGGCTCACCACCGCTTCCACGCCGACGCCCAACGGCCCGTCGGAACCGGGGCCCGACAGCAGCAGCACTGCGTTGAGCTGGTCGTCGACCATCGCCACGAAGGCGTCGGCCGGCGAGGTGGTGTGCAGCACTCCGAGGGTGGCCTCGGGGGCGAGCTTGGCGACCTCGGCCAGCAGCGGGCGATAGGGCTCGGTGGCGGCATGCTCGTCGGCGCCCGGCGGGAGCACCACCACGAGGTGCACCCCGAGCCGGAACCGACGGGCCCACTCGGCCGCCAACCGGGCGGCCCGGAAGGCCACGGGCGTGGGGTCGATGGCCAGGAACACATCGGTCATCGGAAGCCCGGCGGTGACGTCCACGTCGGGCCCGAGCAGCAGCACCGGCACCTCCGGTGAGCCCAGCACCGCCGCCGGCAGGGGCGTGTCGCGCCGACGTCGACCGTGCTGGCGGTGCCGAGAGGTGACGCAGATGATGGAGCCGGGCCGGTGCCGGGCCGCTTCGAGCAGGGCGACGTCGAGCGGACGCTCGAGATCGACCCAGAAGTCGATCTCCCCGCTGCTCTTGGCGATGGCCTGGGTCTTCAGCGCGGCGCGCAGGGCCTGGTCGTCGACGGCGTTGGTGCTGACGACCACGAGCTTGGCGCCGCACCTCCAGGCGAGATCACTCGCCGGGGTGAGCACCGCCCGCGTCTCCACCTCGCCGTCGAAGGGGACGATCACGTTCCGGTACATGACCGGACCATTCTGACCGCGCCGCGCCGTTCGGCTGCGGCTTCCGTTCCCGGGGAGCGCTCAGCGGGACACCGGGGGGCGTGGGCCGGTGCCACGCACGCTGGCGGCCCGACCGGGTCCGACGGCGCGATACACGGTGAAGAATCCGATGGCGCCGAGCGAGGCGACCACGGCCACCGTCAGCGCCGGGTGGTGCCGGTCGGTGCCGGCGGCCAACAGGTGCACGGTGGCGAGGACGTACACGGCGTAGCTGGTCAGGTGCACACCCCGCCACAGGCGCTTGGGCAGATGCGAACGCAACAGCGACGTGACCTCGACGGCGACCAGCAGGTAGAGCGCGACCACGCCCCAGGCGACTGCACCGGGCGACCACGACGCGGCACCCGGCACCAACAGGTCCACCGGCCCGAACGACACCCACGGGTCGAACACCAGGCTCACCAGGTGGACCCCCACGAACACCACGGTCAGGCCGCCGAGGAACCGGTGGAGGTCCAACAGCCACGGTGCGGGCGGTCGACGTCCGAGGGCCCGGGTGGACAGGGCCAGACCCCACAACACGGCCAGCACCGCGAGCGCCCAGGCCACGATGCCCGAGGAGCGAGACACGTACCACCACACCTTGGTGGCGGCCAGGATCGCGACGGATGCCCCGCTCACGTCCGGGAACCCCGTGCGAGGGCGGGCGCTGCCCAAACCAGGAACGGAACCAGGTCCCCCGCCACCTCCACGGACCCGTCGTCGAGGACGAGCAAGCCACACAACCCGGCCGACTCCAGCAGTGCCCGTCCTCGACTCGGCCCTGCCACCATCACGGCCTTGGCGTGCACCTCACCGGCGACCGCGGAGCCGGCGATCACGGTGACGGCGGACAGGCCGCTGGCCGCCGGGGCACCGGTCGCAGGATCGATCAGGTGGTGGGCCGCACCGGTCGCGCCGATCCACCTCCGCCGGGTTCGGGCGCTGGTGGTGACGGCTCCGACCGCCAGGCGGAGCAGGACCAGATCCCGGCCCGGCTCGAACGGGTCGTCCACCGCGATCACCCAGTCGTCGGTCCCGTCGACCGCTTGGCCTCCGACCGCCACGTCACCGCCCAGATCGACGCAGGCGCCGGTGGCCCCGCCATCGAGCAGCGACGCGAGGACGAGGTCGCCCGCTCGGCCCTTGCCGATGCCGCCGAGGTCGAGGCGCACCCCTTCCGGGAGCACCACCAGTCCGATCCGTGGGTCGACCTCGATGCCACCAGCGCCCGGCGCCGCCAGGGTGCGGCGCTCCAGCTCGAGGCCGGGATCTACTTCGGGATCGACACCACGATCCTGGCCAGGAGCGCGGTCTGCTCCGACGAGCAGTTCGAAGGAACGGTCGTAGCCGCTCGCCACCATCGCGTCGTGCACGGTCGGGTCGAACAGGCCGGCGGTGTCCCGCCACGCCTCGATCGCCAGGGCCACGATCGCTGCTGTCTCACGACTGGTGAACACCGCAGCCCCGGCGGCGCGGTTCAGGGCCGTCAGCTCGCTGTCGTCCCGGAACCGGCTCCATCGACGCTCCAGGTCGGCCAGCCGAGCGACGGCCGAGTCGACCAGCGCGACGGCGACATCGTCATCGGGTGCGATCACCGTCACCGTGCAGTCGCTCCCCATCGCCCGGAAGCTCCGTTGATGGCCTGGCATCGTTGCCGGTCAGCTCGCCCGGGTCCGAGCGACGGGGGCCGGCACCGCGGCCGGGGCCGCGGCCGGAGCCGCGGCCGATGGGGGCGGCGTGGCCGCTCCCGGTGACGACGCCGGGCGACCGCTGACCGCGGATCCTCCGCCCGCCTGGCTCGTCACCCCGGATCGAGAAGCGCCAGCCGGTGGTGCATCGCCGGCCGGGACCGGCACGTAGATCCGGTTCACGACGATCGTCGTCGGTGGGGGGGCCGCCGTGGTGGTCGGGAGCGGCACGGTCGGGGTGGGGTCGGCCGGGGGCGCGGTCGCCCCCTCCACCGGCTGCCCGAGGGCGAAGGCGGTGACGATCGCGCACCCTGCAGCCAGGCTCATCCCGGCGACGGCGATGCGCGACGCCACGGCCGGGCGCCGGGTCCGGCGGCGGGGCGGGACCGCGCCATCGGCGGTCGGATCAGTCATCCTCCACCTCTTCGTGCTCCTCCTCGTGCTCGGTCTCGTGGTCGTCGTCGTAGTGGTCGTCGTCGTGGTCGTCGTCCGAGTCCGAGTACGTGGTCGTGGGCACCGGTTGCGGGGCCGGTTGGACGAACGGGCCGGGCGCCACGGGGTCGTCGGAGTCGTCATCGAAGTGATCGTCGTCGTGGTCGTCGTCGAGATCGTCGGACCCGACAGAAGGAGTCGGATCGGCCACAGGGATGGGAACGATCTCGTCGACCGTGACGACGACCGGCTCGACGGCGGCCGTGGGCGAGAGCTCGGCGACGGTCTGGGCGTTCAGCTCACCCACGGGTTCACTGGTGCCGTGACCGAGGATTCCGAGGTTGGCGGCGACGGCGGCGGTGCCCGTGCTGAGCACGAGGGCGGCGGTTCCTGCTGCTGCGAGTGCGATTCGTCGGTTCATGAACGCCGACGGTACGGACGACCGGGCAAGCGGCGGAGCAGCGCCGGGTAAAGGTTGGGCAAAGTCGCTTGCGCGGGCCCCTGCGCCACGACGTGACGTGACAGCCTCGGGCTGTGGACGTGCTCCTCGTCGAGGACGATGACAGCATCGCCGAGCCGCTGGCAAAGGGTCTCGAGCGCCAGGGCTTCGCCATGCAACGGGTGGGGACCGGCGCCGCCGCGCTCGACGCGCTGGCCCCACCGAATCGGGTCGAGCTGGTCCTGCTCGACCTCGGGCTGCCGGATCTCGACGGCTACGAGGTCTGCCGTCGCATCCGGCAGACCTCATCGGTGCCGATCATCGTGCTCACGGCTCGCGGTGACGAGCTCGACCGGGTCCTCGGTCTCGAGCTGGGAGCGGACGACTACGTCGTGAAGCCGTTCGGCTTCCGCGAGCTGGTGGCCCGCATCCACGCCGTCACGCGACGCAGCAGCGCCCGGGGCGAGGACGTGCAGGGACCCGCCGACCTCGGCAGCGGCGTCACGCTCGACACCCGCACCCGCCGGGTCACCGTTGGGGGAGACGACGCCATGCTGACCCGCAAGGAGTTCGATCTGCTCGCCCTGCTCGCCGACGACCCGGGTGCCACCCGGACCCGCGACGAGATCCTCGAGCAGGTCTGGGACTCCAACTGGTACGGCCCCACCAAGACACTCGACGTCCACATCGCCTCCCTTCGCCGCAAGCTGGGCGATCCAACCCTCGTCGAGACGATCCGCGGTGTCGGGTTCCGCCTGCGCGAGCGCGGCGAGGATCCGGCCACTCGCGGCGAGAGCGACGGCGATCGCAGTTGACCCGGCGCCTGGTCACCTCGTACCTCGCCGTGACGCTCATCGTGCTCGCGGCTCTGGAGATCCCGCTGGCGATCACCTACCGCGATCGTCAGATCGACCAGCTCAGCGCCGGGCTCGAACGAGACGCCTTCGTCCTGGCCGCCTACATCGAGGACACGCTGGGCGGGGTCGCCGAACAGGACCTCCAGGCCATCGCCGACGGGTACGCCCAGCGCACCGACGGGCGGGTGGTGATCGTCGATGCCGACGCCGACGTGTTGGCTGACACCGCGCCCGCAGCTCCGGGCGAGCGGAACTTCGCCACGAGACCCGAGATCAGCGCGGCCCTCCAGCGCGACGTCGTGTCCGGCACGCGGGCGTCGTCGACGCTCGGGTCCGGTTTGGTCTACGTCGCGGTGCCGGTGGCGTCCGGCGAGCAGGTGCTGGGTGCCGTGCGCGTCAGCTACTCCACCGACCAGCTCGACGACCGCGTCCGGAGCTACTGGATGCTGCTCCTGGCCGCGGCAGTGCTCACGATGGCGGTGGTCGGGGGCCTCGGCTACCTGCTCGCACGATGGGTGACCCGCCCGCTCGACGACCTCCGCACCGCCGCCACCCGCATCGGCGACGGCGACCTGGAGACGCGAGCCGACCAGACCCACGGCCCTCCGGAGGTGCGAGCCCTCGCCGAGGCGTTCAACACCACTGCAGTACGCCTCGAGCAGCTGGTCACCGCCCAGGAGCAGTTCGTGGCCGACGCCTCCCACCAGCTGCGCACTCCGCTCACCGCGCTGCGATTGCGGCTGGAGGTCCTCGAGGACGACACCGCACCGGACGCATCCGAGGATCTGGCGGCCGCCCGCAACGAGGTCCTACGGCTGTCCCGGCTGGTCGATGGCCTGCTGGCGTTGGCCCGTGCGGAACGGGCGACAGGGGCCACGCTCCCGCCGCCAGTCGAGTTGGCGCTCATCCTCGAGGATCGCTGTCTCGCATGGCAACCGGTCGCCTCGGATCGCGCCGTCGAGCTGTCGTCGGACTCCACCGGCCTGTCCGCCAGAGCCACGCCCGACCACCTCGGCCAGGCGCTCGACAACCTGATCGCCAACGCCTTGGAGGTCGCTCCCGAGGGTTCGACGGTGAGGGTGTGGGCGACCCCGACACCGACCGGCGAGGTCGAGGTCCACGTCACCGACCAGGGCCCCGGCATGACTCCGGAGCAACGCCAGCGCGCGTTCGACCGGTTCTGGCGTGCGAACGCCGCTCCCTCCGAGCTGGGAGGGAGCGGCCTCGGCCTGGCGATCGTGCAGAAGCTCGTCGTCGCCGACGGAGGACGGGTGGACCTACGCGAGGCTCCCAAGGGCGGGCTCGACGCCGTGCTCCTCCTTCAGACCCGTTCGTGACCTTCGACCCGGGACCGGAGGCAGGCACCCGCGGTACGGTCGCGACGAGAGACGGACGAGCCTCGTCCGCGTCGAGAGGAGGCGGTATGACCGACGAAGGCCTCGAAGCCCGACTGCACGCCCTCGAAGGGCAGCTCGACGATCTCCGGCACCGGATCGCCGAGTCCGAGCTCGACGACTGGAAGGCGCGGATCGACCACCTCGAGGTCCAGGCCCACCTCGCTCAGCTCGAGGCGGACGGCCAACTGGCGCCGCTGCTCGAGCAGATGCGCAACCGGTACCTCGACGCCCGCACCCAGTTCGACCGGGCCGGGTCGGCCGCCGGCGACGCGGTCACCACCGTCGCCGACGGAGTCCGCAGCGCGGCGAAGGACCTCGGCGACGCCCTCGCCGACGCGGTGAAGAAGGTGACGCCCGGGCACTGACGTGCGCCGTGCGAACATCTGAGGCCCGACGCCGTCGGCCGTCCGCCACCCGCCCGGAGGACCCATGCCCAGCTCCATCGTCATCCCCCTCGACGGCTCACAGCTGTCGGAGTCGGCGT